>JAPVVU010000197.1 GCA_028571885.1 Gammaproteobacteria bacterium
AAGCCGACATTTAAATATTGAAAGTGTTTAAATGTCGGACCTTACTCGTACACATTATGAAAATAAGTTCATGCAATTACAGATGCAGTAATGCTTTAGTCTCACTAATTTTTTCATGCGCTTTTTCCAGAACCTTAATGCTCAGTTTGGGTGTCAGCTGTCCTAAAGCCAGTTTATGAAATGCGGGTGTCTGATCAATAATGGGCACATCTTTTTGCTTAGGTGAACCAATATAACTATGTAAATGAGCCATATTGACGATATCAACCAGATCAGGCTTGTCCTTTTCGTTATACATCCAGTTTTCTGTTTCTTCTGCCACACGAATAAAATCGTCGGAAAAATCCCAGCGTCTTAAAATTGAACTACCCACCTGAGCATGCATTTTATGTATTACTTTGTCCAGATGTTGTTCACTGTCCACAATTAACGGGTGATCTGCGGCTTTATTCAAAATAGCAATATTACCAATATCATGAATCAAACCCGCCAACATTGCATGTTCGGGATCAAATCCAGGGGTCACTTTAGCCAGAACATAACTGATTGAAGCGATTTCAATACTGTGTTCCCAAAGCTTTTTCATGTGTTGATTGAGTATTTTATTGTGTGATTTAAATAATTCTTTTAAGGCAAAAGAGGTAACAAGTTGTGTCGTGACTTTAGTGCCTAAACTAACCACCGCAGTTTTACAATCTTCTGCTTTCTTACGCCTCTGATATAACGCACTATTAGCCGCTTTAATAATTTTTGCAGCAATGGAAGGATCAGCCATAATAACCTGGGCAATCTCATTAGCACCTGAATTTTCATCCTTAATGGTTTCACGAATGCGTGTCGCGATACTGGGCAGGCTGGGTAAAACAAAGTTACCCTGCTGCAATTCCAAAATTAATTCATATAGAATTCTATCTTCTTCATGTTCTTCATCGAGCGGTGTTTCATTAAGACTAATAGTGGATGAGACTTCTGACTGTTCTATTGCGGTATCAAGGAAGTCGTCCTTCAACACCAGCAGTTTACACGGAGATTGAGTGATGACCTGATACCGGCTGGGTCTGAGTTGAGCAACAGGATTTCGAGCGCGTACACTATCTGCTTCAATATCACTTTCTGAGTCATCAAAGGCACGTAATTTAAGAGTCCCTTCAAGCAAGAGATATTTATCAGGTGAATCAGAGTTTAAATCAATAATAGTCTTACCTGAAGCAACTTGAACGACTTGTGCATTGATTGCGATAAAATCAAGCTGTTTATCAGTGAGGGAATGAAAAGGCGCAAAAAACTTCAGGCGCTCAGTATCAATAACTTCTGTTTCCATAGCAATTAATTTCTTGATGTCTCTAATGTTTACAAATAATCTCTAATGTTTACTGCTAGAGGTTACACTAATTTCTGGCCGATGAGAAGTTTGAGTGATGTCAAGTAGAATAGCACAGATGAAGAAAATGTACTCCTTATAGAGGAAAAGAGAAATGCGCGTATGATTTAACCTATGTTCGAAATAATTTATAAAAAGCTCAGTGTTTATACAATTTTGCTCTTTAATGACATAAGAGCTTTCATGATCGAAAAAATGTTCTATTATTAAGTATAGAACAGCACTAATTTCGACTTTTTTTAGTCTGTTAACTTTAGTCTGTTAACAATGCATAGAGTCAGCTCATCCCTTAAGACCTTAAAAAATTTAACACGGTTAATAAATTATGAGTTTACATACAAATATCAGGCATCCTGCTGTCGCCGGCAGTTTTTATCCTGGCTATACAGATGAATTAAATTCATCTGTGCAAGCTTATCTGGACAATGTAAAAACTGATGTAGAAACGGATGCTCCCCTCCTGGCAAAACCGCGGGCAATGATAGTCCCGCATGCCGGCTATATCTATTCCGGACCTGTTGCCGCAAGTGCTTATGCCCGGTTAATTCCATTTGCTCAACAAATCTCAAAAGTGGTATTACTGGGACCTTCACATAGAGTTCCTTTTCGTGGAATAGCCACGAGTTCTCTTGATTATTTTCAAACACCGCTGGGGGACATTCCTCTGGACAGAAAACTCATCGATAAATTAGAGCAGCTGCCCTTTGTGCAGTCATATGATGAGGCGCATCGGCAGGAACACAGTCTTGAAGTACAACTGCCTTTTTTGCAGAAAGTTCTACCAGAGTTTACTCTGGTTCCTCTGGTTTTTGGTCAAATAGACGATCAACAGGTCAGCGAAGTGTTTGAAAGCTTGTGGCAGGAGCAGGATACGCTCTTTTTAATCAGCTCTGATCTCAGTCATTACCTTGACTACCATAGCGCTCAACAATCCGACCGGGCAACCAGCGAAGCAATAGCAGCGCTCACACCTCAGAATATTCATTATGAGCAGGCCTGCGGCCGCTCAGCTGTCGCGGGCATGCTCTTAAGTGCAAAGAAACATAATTTAAATGTGCAGATGCTGGATCTTCGTAACTCGGGTGATACTGCCGGAACTAAAGATAGCGTGGTTGGTTATGGTGCATGGGTCTTCTTTTAAAAACAGAACCCTCAACAAGTCAACTATTTGTTATCAGGGAATTTGTTATCAGGGAATCTGTTAGCAAGAAATGGCTTCACAGGAAGGGTATTCGAAAAAATGAATTCACATAAGCCTTTAGCGGATCAAAAGCCTTTAGCAAATCAAAAAACCGCCTATTCACCAGCTGAACAACAACTGTTACTGGATATTGCCAAAAACTCGATTCAAACCGGTTTGCAACAGCAGCATCCCTTAGCGGTCACTCTTTCAGACTATTCCGAACAGCTTCAGAAAAAACGAGCAACCTTTGTCACATTGACGATTAATCATGAACTGCGCGGCTGCATCGGCAGCTTAAGTCCCCAACGAGCTCTGGTCGATGATATTGCGCATAATGCCTATGCAGCTGCATTCTCAGATCCCCGTTTTCCAGCGCTCAGCCCACAGGAATTTGAACAGCTTGAATACCATATTTCAATATTAAGTGACACCAGTCCAATGCAGTTTGACACAGAACAGGCGTTGTTAGCACAAATTCGACCTGGAGTTGATGGTCTGGTTTTATCCGATAAAAACAGACAGAGCACTTTTCTACCTTCAGTCTGGGAACAACTGCCTGAAGCTGAAGAGTTTTTACAACATCTCAAGCGCAAAGCGGGTTTACCGGCAGATTATTGGAGTGATACGCTGCAAGTCAGCCGTTATACCGTTGACTATTTTTAAAGTTCGACTATTTTTAAAGTGAAGTTAGCCTACAGTGCCATCACCGCATCCATTTCAACACCGGCATCTTTAGGTAATGAAGCCACACCAATTGCCGCTCTGGCAGGATAAGGTTGGGAGAAATAGCGCGCCATCACTTCATTAACCAAAGGAAAATGACTCAGATCCGTCAGGAAAATATTCAATTTAGCAATATCGTTCAAATCACCACCCGCAGCCTGAGCAACAGCCGTCAGGTTATCAAAAACCCGTACAATCTGAGCTTCCATATCCCCATCCACCATTTCCATGGTTTCTGGAATAAGAGGGATCTGCCCGGAAAGATAGACCGTATTACCCACTTTAACCGCCTGGGAATAAGTGCCAATCGCCTGCGGTGCTTTATCTGTTGCAATTATTTCTCTAGTCAAAACTTTCTCCTTGAAAGAAATTATAAGTTGTAAGTTTTAAGTTGTAAGTTGTAAGTTGTAAGTCGTAAATCTTGAGTCTTGAGTCTTTAATCTTTTACTTACAACTTACAACTTACGACTTACGACTTACAACTTCTTTTATAAATACAATGATCGTCCGCCATCGACTGCAATAATCTGCCCTGAAATATAATCGGCATTAGCCGCCAGGAACAAGACTGTTTTGGCAATATCTTCTGCCGAGCCTTTACGTTTTAAATAAGTCCTGGAAACAATGCGTTGTTTGGTTATATCATCCATCTCCTGAGCTGGCCACATGATGGCTCCCGGCGCAACACCATTCACTCGGATCTTCGGCCCCAGCTCAAAGGCCAGGGTTTTGACTAACATGGCCAGACCTGCCTTGGCCATATTGTAAACACTATGCCCTTCCAGGGGTCTTTCTGCATGAATATCGATAATACTGATGATGCAGCCATTTTGTTTTTCCAGATGAGGCGCGGCTATCTGGGATAAAAAAAAGGGGGCTTTCATATTACTGCCGATCAGATCATCCCAGTCATTTTCAGTGACAGTTTCCATGGGAGTTGGATAAAAGCTGGAGGCATTATTAACCAGTATGTCCAGTCGCCCCCACTGTTCCAGCCCCTTATTAACAAGACCTTTGAGTTTAACTGTTTCCAATAAATCTGCCTGAATAAGGACCACAGAGTTTTTACGCTGTTCATTCAGTTCTGTTTGCAGTGCTAATGCCGGTTGCCGTGAATGACGATAATGTAATAGAATATTGGCACCGGCAGCATGTAACAAACGTGCCGTCATAGCGCCAACTCGCTGGGCACCGCCTGTGATCAAAGCAACTTTATCGGTTAAGTCACTTTTTAGCATCTCATCAATTGTTTGCATTAATCTTTCCCATTCGCTTTTATCATAAAAAGCGGGTTTCCTATTTTACACAGTGGATGTTAGCCAATAAGTTTAGCATAATATAGCCACCCCGGATAAACCGTGATTATCATAAAAATTTAATTTAGAGCAGCTCTTCCCTAAATATGCCCAGAACTCTATCCAAAGACACAAAAACAAAACAGGCTTGCGATACTTTTCCTGAGCCATCGCCTGAAGTTAAAGCGCATAGTGATCGATTAAAACAGCTTATCCAGGCTGAAATAAACGCCCATGGCGGTAAAATCACCTTTGCAGATTATATGAATATGGCACTTTATGCGCCAGGTCTGGGATACTATAGTGCTGGCTTAAAAAAGTTTGGCAAGCAGGGTGATTTCATTACCGCACCTGAAATGTCCCCTCTGTTTTCTCAATGCCTGGCCTTGCAATGCATTCATATTATGCAGCAAACGGATCAGCATACTCTGTTAGAGGTTGGGGCGGGCTCAGGCGTGATGGCCATTGAGCTGATCCTTGAACTGGAAAAGCAGGCGCAGCTGCCTGAACAATATCTTATTCTGGAATTAAGTGCCGAACTGCGTGACCGCCAGCAGCAGGCAATCAAGGCGCGCATACCTCATTTATATGAACGTTTTCAGTGGCTGGACTGTCTGCCGGAAAAACCCTTTTGCGGGATAATTATTGCCAATGAACTACTGGATGCAATGCCGGTACATATTCTTAAATTCGAGCAAGCATCTGTTTTTGAACGCTATGTGTCTCTGGATAAAGACGGACAATTTATCTGGCAGGATGCTGCCCCGGAAAATCCTCATCTGCAAAAAGCAGCCGAGGAAATCAAAAAACTGCATCAATCTTTAGCCCACCTTGACGATAAACCAGGTGCATCGTATATCACCGAGGTAAACTTACAGGCAATCGACTGGGTGAAAAGCATTGCAGATATTTTGCAGTCTGGCGCCATTTTATTAATCGATTATGGCTATACTGCCCGGGAATATTATCATCCGCAACGTTCAATGGGCACATTAATGTGTCATTATCAGCACCATCGTCATGATGATCCTTTTTATCTGCCCGGTCTGCAGGATATTACCGCTCACATCGACTTCAGCAGTATCGCCCGTGCCGCAAATGACTCTGGATTAAAGGTTTGCGGCTTTACCACACAGGCACATTTTTTAATGGCTGGCGGTCTGGTTGAATTAACTAAAGATTTGGACCCCGATGATGTACTGCATTTCACTGAAGTGGCAAGACAGATAAAAATGCTGACTTTACCCGAAGAAATGGGCGAATTATTTAAAGTCATTTTACTTGCCAAAGGCAAAACGCTATCATTACCGGCATTTCAGTTTCAGGATTTCCAGCACCGCCTTTAAAAGCAAAGTTTAAACGATAGAGATAAAACAGTATTGAATTGAAACAGCGTATAATTTACAAAAAGCCTATGGTTGCTTATTTTTCTGACTTTGACTGTTTGAGCGTAGCGAGTTTCAAAGTCAGAAAAATAAGCAACCATAGGCTTAGCAATGCTA
>JAPVVU010000198.1 GCA_028571885.1 Gammaproteobacteria bacterium
AGAACCTGGTGTTTATTATTGGGCGATTTGACGTAGTCCGAGCACAATAATAAATACCAGGTTCTGATGCGGATCATTAAATAATGAATGCTCATTATTTCCCCTCATGGGGCCTACTTTTGGTGGAACAGTTATTTAGTTTGTCCAAATTGTTTATCTTTTAGAGGTGCCGCATGAGTGAACTGGATATAAACCGATTGTTGCTACAATTTGAAAAATCAGTGCGTGAAATCAATCGTGAAGAAATAAACCCTAAAATAACTGAATTAAAACTGCCTGATTTAAATCCTGTGGTCAAAATGGTTGCCCAGGCCAGAGCACATTATTTAAAAAGTTTATTTGATTTATCCAATATTTTAGAGGGCAATCGACCTACTCCGGAACAGATTAGAAAACTAAAAGTTAATCGTGAAAGCTATGAAGAACTGGTAGAGGGTTCTAAAGCTCTGGAAGTTGCCATTGAACGAGGTTATCTGGATGTCAAAGCATGAGCCGACTCCTTGAAGTCATTAACCTGCGCGTAAAAGCGTTTAATTAATCCTCAACAATTTAATAATTCTCTATTGTAACCACAGAATAACTGTGTAGAATCACTCATTTCCAGTTTTAAAGAGAATATTATGGAAACACCTGCACACCAATCCGACCACTACTTTAGCGATGAGGAACGTGCTGCGGTCTATAAATGCATCTATTCCAGACGCGATGTCAGAAGCCAGTTTAAGCCCGATCCTGTACCGGATGAGGTACTGGCACGCATCATTAAAGCAGCTCACCATGCCCCTTCGGTCGGGTTTATGCAGCCGTGGAATTTTCTTCTGATTCAAAGCACGCAAACAAAAAAGAAAATCCATGATATCTTTTTGAGAGCCAATGAACAGGCGGCAGAAATGTTTGAACCCGAACAAAGTGCCGTCTATCGAAAATTAAAACTGGAAGGTATTATTGAAGCACCTGTTAATCTGGTGATCACCTGTGATCGCGATCGAGCAGGCCCTGTTGTTCTCGGCCGTACGCATGATAAATCCATGGATCTTTTCAGCAGTGTTTGTGCCGTGCAGAATCTTTGGCTGGCCGCAAGAGCTGAAGGCGTTGGCGTTGGCTGGGTGAGTATTTTTAACAAAAAAGAATTAAAGCAGGCTTTAAAACTGCCCAAATCAGTCACACCTGTTGCCTATCTGTGCATTGGCTATGTTGAGCACTTCTATACCGAACCCGAGCTAAAATCTGCTGGCTGGCGTGAGCGTTTGCCCGTAGAAGATCTGGTTTGTTTTGATGAGTGGGGTAATATGAATCGAGATGGCAATGAAGGACTCTACGAAGCATTGTCTGAGAGCACAGACTGAAAGCAAAATTATGCCTCACCAATGCCACGCTCACCGGAAATCTGGAGAGTAGTGGGAAATTTATCCGGGTGTAGTTAGTATGTGTATCAGGTTTGTTCATATTATTGTAGCATTTGAGTTGTAAGATACTGTTTTTATCTTTCAGATGAGACCATGACCAATACTACACAAAATGGCACCCCAGTCTATAAAACATTTATATTGAATCAAGAATGGCACTTACGCATTGTGGGATTTTTTATAGGTCTTTTTATGATGGCCATTTATATATGGATGGCATATGGATTCATTAATTTACTGTTAAATTTATATAACTCTTACCCTGACAACTGGTCTCATGGCGCTGAGGTTATGATTAAGGATATAGTCATTATTCTTGCTTCACTTGAGCTTATTCGGGTTTTCCAGGCTTATCTGGTAATGGGAAGAGTAAAAGTAACATTTATTTTAGATGTGGCACTTGTTGTATTGATTGGTGAGCTGATAAGCCTCTGGTATAGAGAGTACAATATGAATGAAGTTTTTATGAGTATTTTTGTGATTTCTGTATTAATAGTGCTCCGAATTGTCACAACAAAGTTTTCACCTGATTGCAGTGAAGCTTAACATTGCCTTGACCGGATTAACGATTTATATTTATTAACATGACACGAGCCAGTTGTTCCATTCTCTCCAGGCTTATATCTGCTTTTTTTATAAAATTTTCATCATAATGTTCTGGATTTGCCCAGTGTTTTCCTTTGATATTACATCTTTTTGCTAGTTTATCGAGTTTGAGATCGTCTAAAGCAAAACCCAGTTCTGTCCATAGTAAAGAAAGATGGTTTTCTGTATCGTAATTATGTGTACCGGTGTCTTTCATTTGACGAATATATACTGCTGTTTCTCTTGATGCAGTAATTATGCCTCTTAATGCTGCAACAGATTCTCGTTTACGTTCATCGCCGGCACGATTCAAATTGGCTAACCATGAACGAATATGTTTGAAAATATCCCAAAGTAATTCAGCGCTAATATTATCCATGATTGTTATTTCGGTCTGTGTCGCTTCCGTCAGCAGCAGCTTGCCAGGCAGCTCTATAAATATTTATTAAAAAACCAGAGTACTTTTTCCTGGTAAATTAACGGTGAATACTGGTGGAAATTTTGGTGTTCAGCGCCTTTTACCAACCAGATTTCCTTTGGTTCTGAAGCAGCATTATACATTCTTTTTGACTCAGACAATGTTGTATGCATATCATTTGTACCAGCAATAATAAATAAAGGTGTATTCAGCTTAGAAAGCTGATTTATTGGTTTTAAAGCTTCCGGGTTAAAACCCAACATTGGTTCTATTTGCCAAATGAGCAAAGGTGCTAAGTAGTGCCCCATTTTACCCAGACGAATGGCAATACGATTTTGTACTGCTTCGGTAAACGTTGGATAAACTGCCTCAATAATCAATGCATTTGATTTTTTGGCCACAGTACCAAGTAAAGCTGATGCACCACCAAGAGAAACACCAATGACACCAACTGATTTGTTCTCAATATGATTTATGAGATAGGTATAAGCTGCTTCGGCATCATAAGCTTCTATATGACCAAAAGTAATATTTTTCCCCTCGCTCTCACCATGCGCCTGAAAATCAAATAATAAAACAGAGTAACCTGACTGATTTAAAAATATTGCTCTTTGGATCATTTCTCTTCGATTTGAGCGTACTCCATGCATTAGCAATATGCCGCCATGCTTGTTGTCACCTGGGACAAACCAGCCTGATAAAGTGTGACCATTTTTGCTTTTGAACTTTATTTCCTGACCATTTAATTCAGTTGGTATTTTACCTACTTTGACGTTATTTGGTGCTGAGAGAACAAAGCCAACGACAAGTACAATAAACAGAGAAACACATAAAATACTTACAAAGGAAATTATGATGAATTTGTTGTTGATTATCATGCTTCTTATAAAGCCTAATGCTTAATTCACTGTAAATCAGATTGTGGTTGCTTTTTCAAACCACGACCAGATTTACAGTGGAATTTCTGGTTAAACTGCTCCATACTTTGTAATAACATATGTTATTACAAAAAGGTATTCGAAATGTTAAAAGTAAAGGTAACCTCAATTGGCAATTCTATGGGAATTTTATTGCCAAAAGAAGCACTTAGCAAGATGAAGGCCTCAAAAGGAGATACTTTATATCTTGTTGAAAATCCCGATGGCTTCACATTAACCCCATATCAGGATGACTTTGAAAACCAAATTAAGGCGGCTGAAGATATAATGAAGCGATATCGGAACACTCTACGTGAACTTGCAAAATGAAAGAACCTATATGGGTGATTGATGAAATAGTTGTATCAGTACATTCCATGCTTTTGGCCGAACATGGAGGAGGATCTGAAATTCGAGACACCGATCTACTTTCTTCTGCACTTGCAAGGCTAAAACAAAAGTTTAACTATGGCTCAGAAGTTTCTGTGTTTGATCTTGCAGCTTCTTATAGTTTTGGCATTGCAAAAAATCATCCTTTTGTAGATGGAAATAAAAGAACAGCTTTCACCATAGGTACTTTATTTCTTGAAATAAACAATTACAAACTAAATGCTAAAGAAGTATATGCCGCCATAGCTTTTGAAAATTTAGCAGCAGGAACTTTTAACGAAAGTGATTTATCATCATGGTTTAAAGAACATTGCACTAAAGTTTAACGTTGCCATAAGGTGCGCGGAGCTGCGTAGCGAACGACTTGATGCCCTTGTTAACTACTTTCTTCTGCACGATCATTAATTATGAATTTTCTTAGTTGTCTTTCAGAGCGCATTGCGTACAATATGAATATTTCATTCTGTTTATAGCGATAAAAAATGCGACATGGACCAACAATAATTTCGCGATATTGTGATGTTTCAAATTCTGGAGGTTTTCGACCTGATTCAGGGAATTGTTCAAGACGATCAGTTGCAGAAAAAACTTGCTTCACAAGTTTCTTTGCTGCACTTTCTTTATCAAAGGCTATGTATTCTGCTATTTCATTCAAATCATATAAAGCTGGTTCAGACCAGTTTACTTGAGCCATTTACTCATTTTCTTTTTGGCTTCATTTTGACTACAAACTCGATTCTCTAAAACAGCTCTTTCGCCCCGAGCAATGCCTTCAAGAATTTCCATTCGGCGCTGCATAAGTTCAAAGTCTTTATAATCAACAAGATAAGCAGATGGCTGCCCATGCTCAGTTATCAGAACAGGTTCATGGGATTCGTGTAACTCAGCAAGAATCTTAGTTGCCTGACGTTTTAATGTAGTAACAAGTTCAACTTTCATAAAGTGATACTATACTATCACTTTTGAGTTGGCAAGTTTTTTAGCTAATAGCGTCAACAAGCATTTCCTTTCCAGACAACCGTACAGCCCACAGGCTAAAACAAACACAGCAAACTCATCCCTGTTGAATAACGTACACTTATAATTTATACTCACTTTACTCTCGGTCAGTATGATTAAATGGAGTTAATCAAATGCCAACCCCCAGACATCAACAAATCAGCCTCTCAGATACCCCGTACTATCACTGTATCTCTCGCTGTGTCAGACGAACCTTCCTGTGTGGGACTGATGTCAGCACCAACAAAGACTATAATCACCGTAAACAATGGATTGTGGATCGATTAGCCTTATTGTCAAAAACCTTTGCCATTGATGTCTGCGCCTATGCCATCATGTCCAATCACACTCACACCATACTTAAAATCAATGAGTCACTTGCCCAAAGCTGGTCAGATGAAACCGTTATGCACCGCTGGGCACAACTTTTTTCAATGCCGGTACTGGTCGAGCGGTATTTAAATGGTGACTGTCATTCCGATGCAGAGCAGGACAAAGCACGAGAAACCATCAAGCTGTTCAGAAACCGTTTAATGGACATCAGCTGGTTTATGCGCTGCCTCAATGAACATATTGCCCGCAAGGCCAATGCAGAGGATAAATGCACCGGCAGATTCTGGGAAGGACGCTTTAAGAGTCAGGCACTATTGGATGAACAAGCCATACTCAGTTGCATGGTTTATGTTGATTTAAACCCCATCAGAGCGGCTATCTGCGATACCCTGGAAGAGTCAGAGCACACCTCAGTACAACAACGCATCAAACAAATCACAGCAACCAAAAAGACAACAGCTCCCCAACAAACCAGACCAGCAATAAAACTCTCTCCCTTTATCGCCAGCTCACTCAAAGAAAATGGCATTGCCTTCGCTCTCAATGACTATCTGGAGCTGGTTGATTGGACTGGACGAATCGTGAGAGAGGATAAACGCGGCTATATTAAATCCAGTACGCCCGGCATACTGAATAAATTACAACTCAATGAGCAGACCTGGATAGAAACCGTGCAAGGCTTTTCAAAAGGGTTTCATGATTTTGTTGGCCCTGAGGCACAATTGAAATCACTGTGCAAAAAACAAAAAAAGCATTGGGTTCGTGGTATCAATCTTTGCAGGAAGCTGTTTAAAATCAATCTAAGCAGTCCCATCCCCACTTAGCAGTTTTGGCTTTATCTTTTTGTCTGTTTTGCAAGGCAATGCAGGCTTCCCCGTGCCCGGCATTTTGATTATTCTTATCATTTAAACGCTTTGGCTGTTTTTCTTTAAAGAGGTTCACCATTTAAAATAAATCACTCGAGTTCACGAGTGATTTTTACAAAAATGCTTTAGATTCTGCCTTTTATTTTATGGGTGGCTTGTTTTACT
>JAPVVU010000199.1 GCA_028571885.1 Gammaproteobacteria bacterium
CCGCTGATAAAAGCACTTAATGAGGGCAGAATTACTCAGGTAGAATTTGTTTCTCCTTCTGGATTAAGATTAATGGTGACAAAAAAGTTATTAAAACGCTGGTGGATAAAAACGCACAATTATTATTCTTTTTTGAGTATCAGTAGTCAGTTTTAACAATAATATTATTAATTCAAATTTGATTTTAATAATATTATTGATTTATCCTTATCTGTGTCTATACTCCAGGAAACTAAAAAAAGAGTAAAACTTAAGGAGTAATGATAATGCAAAGAGTTCTTTATCAACGGTTGGTGAGTCTTAATTCATTATTAATTATAAGCCTTTTATCACTGTCCTTTTATGCCAGTGTTTCTTTTGCTGATGAAGGATTCCCGGGGCGAAAAAGTTATCCTCAAGTTCAGACTTTAAGTCTGGAGCAACTCTATGAAAAAATAGCTAATGATGAGGTTATTGTTGTTGATGTTCGTTCTGAATATGAATATCAGACTTTAAAAATATTAAATGCAATTAATATTCCCGTGGGTAAAAAATCGTTTCCTGGTAAATTAAAAGAATTACGTGCAACTACCACAAAAGATATTGTCTTTTATTGTAATGGGCGCAGCTGCTATAAATCCTATAAAGCAGGTAGTAAGGCGATCAACTATAATGTAAAAAATTGCTATTCTTATGATGCAGGTGTTTTTGAGTGGGCTCTTGCCTACCCGGAACAGTCTGCTTTGTTAGGTAAAACGCCAATAGTGAAAGATAGTGTTATTTCTAAAGATGAATTTAAGTCTCGTCAGTTATCCCCCAAGGAATTTGAAGAAAAAGCACTGGCTGAAAATGGCATTATCTATGATGTTAGAGACATTGAACAACGTCGGGGTAGTAGTGGGCTTTTTATGTTCAGAGATAAAAATGTAGACCTTGATAACACAAAAAAACTTGAAAAAATTATTCTTAATGCAGTTGCAAATGACTCTACTCTGTATTTCTATGATCAAAAAGGTAAACAGGTCAGATGGTTACAGTATACTCTTGAATCTCATGATCTTAAAAACTACTATTTCATGAAAGGCGGAGTTGGTGCCTATTACAAAATGCTGCGCCAAGAACAAGCTAATTAGTGTTTAAAGTCAGCTGCCCAGATGTTCAAGTAAACCATTAATATACTGGAATTGCTTTGGGATATCACTTTCCATTTTTAATAATTTTAATTTATTATTGCCATCTAATTTATAGAGTACAGACTTGGTCTGAATTAGATTAATGATTTTCATTGGATCAATATTAGGCTGATCACTGAATATAATCCGACCACCGTTTTCACTATAATCTATGCTTAAAATATCCAGCGGTGTTGCTCTGAGTTTTAATGATGTCACGGCAAATAAATTTTTAATTTGATCGGTCAATAAGCCGAATCTATCAATCATTTCCACCTGAATATCTTTTAGAGTAACATCATCTTGTGCGTTAGCAATACGTTTATACATCACCAGACGGGTATGAATATCCGGCATGTAATCATCTGGAATCAAGGCTGGAATATGCATGTCAATTTCAGTACCATGATGTGCGGCTGTTTCAGTTTCGGGGTCTTTGCCATCCTTTAATGACTTAACGGCTCGTTCTAATAACTCAGTATAAAGTGTAAAACCAATTTCATGAATCTGGCCGCTTTGTCCCTCACCTAATAATTCTCCTGAGCCGCGAATTTCCAAATCATGAGTCGCCAGAGTAAAGCCTGCGCCCAGAACTTCAATCGACTCAATGGCTTCAAGACGTTTTAGAGCATGGGCTGTCATTGATTTTTTTTCTGGAATAGTCAGATAGGCATAAGCTTTATGATGAGAACGGCCCACCCGTCCGCGTAATTGATAAAGCTGTGCCAGGCCAAAACGATCGGCGCGTTCAATAATAATGGTATTGGCGGTAGGAATATCAATGCCGGTCTCAATAATGGTGGTACACACAAGAATATTAAAACGCTGATGATAAAAATCTCGCATTACGGTTTCAAGCTCTTTTTCACGCATCTGGCCATGAGCAATATCGACTTTCGCCTCAGGTATGAGTTCGGCAAGTTCTCTGGCTTTTTTGCCAATGGTTTGAACATTATTATGTAAGACAAAAATCTGCCCGCCACGCATAATTTCACGCTGACAGGCTTCTTTAATGGTTTCATTGCTCCATTGCTGGACAAATGTTTTAATTGACAGGCGACGTGCAGGCGGCGTTGCAATGATTGAGAAATCACGAATCCCGGCAAGTGACATATTCAATGTTCTGGGAATAGGTGTTGCGGTTAATGTCAGTATATCAACCTTGCTGCGTAACTTTTTGAAACGATCTTTTTGGCGAACACCAAAGCGATGTTCTTCATCAATGATAACCATGCCCAATTGCTTATACTTAATACTCTCCTGAAGCAATTTATGTGTGCCAATGACAATATCTATGGTGCCGTCAGCAACACCCTTGAGAATAATATCCTGTTCTTTTTTTGTTTGAAAACGAGATAAGCCTGCCACCTTTATAGGCCATTCAGCAAATCGGCTTTGAAAATTTTCAGTGTGCTGCTGGCTGAGTAATGTTGTCGGCACTAAAATAGCGACTTGTTTACCGCCTGAAACGGCAAGAAAAGAGGCTCGCATCGCCACTTCGGTTTTACCAAAGCCGACATCACCACAGATCAGTCGATCCATGGGGCGTGGCCCACTCATGTCTTCAATGACATTCTCGATAGCTTTTTGCTGATCCGGTGTTTCTTCGAAGGGAAATTCACTGGCAAAAGCATGATATTGTTGTTCATCATATCGATAAACAAATCCCTGTTGTGCTTCACGCTGAGCATAGATTTCTAATAATTCAGCGGCAACATCGCGGATCTTTTCACGCGCTTTACGTTTGGCTTTTTCCCACTGGCCGCTGCCTAATTTATGTAAAGGGGCAGTGTCCGGATTAGAACCGGTATAACGACTGATAAGATGTAATGAGGCCACGGGTACATAAAGCTTGTCACCACCGGCATATTCCAGTGCCAGGAATTCTGTTGTTTCATTGCCCAGGGTGATGGTTTCCAGACCTAAATAGCGACCGACACCATTATCTTCATGTACCACAGGTGCACCGACCTGTAATTCAGCCAGAGTATTGATAATGGCGTCATTGGCCTGAGACTTGTTTTTCCGACGACGACGCTGCATGACCTGCTGGCCATAGAGCTGAGGCTCACTAATTAAGATAATATCCGCTAATTGCATGCCTTCATCCAGCGGTGCAATACAGATCCCCATCGGTTTATCTGACGTTTGAAAACTATTCCAGCTAGTGAAAATTTTGGGATAAATTTTGTAGGGTTTGAATAATTCAAGCAGCGTTTCACGCCGTCCGGCTGTTTCTGCACAAAACAGAATACGTTGCTTATCTTTTTTGGCTGACTGGACATACTGGAGTAATTTATCCAGTGCGGTTTCAATTTGTGTTGCTGTTTGTGTGGCGATAGTTAATGAGGGCGGCTTTTCACTGGCAAAGTTAAAAACTCCTGCTTTTTCCTGAAATTCGAAACTCTGACAAATAATTCGGGGATATTTTTTTAGATTGGAAAATAATTCGTCTGTTTTCAAAAAAAGGTGTTGCGGTGCCAGAATCGGGCGGCTGATATTATGCCGGTATTGCTCATATCGTTGTTCAGTGTCAGTGATAAATTGATCGGTGACTGCTTCGAGATCGGTAAAATTAACAATGACTGATTTTTCAGGTAAATAATCAAACAGGGTGGTTGTCTGGTTAAAAAACAGAGGCAGATAATATTCGATCCCTGCAGGGGATATTCCCTGTCCAACTTCATTGTAGATGGTACTTTCTGTGAGCTCACCACCGAGGATATTACGGTATTGCTCCCGGAATTGTTCAATACTTTGTTTATCCAGAGGAAATTCTCTGGCAGGCATCATATTAATTGAATCAATACTGTTGATAGAACGCTGGGTTTCTATATCGAAAGTTTTAATGGAATCAATTTCATCATCAAAGAGATCCAGACGATAGGGTAGAGTACTACCCATGGGATACAAGTCAATAATACTGCCCCGAACGGCAAATTCGCCATGTTCATAGACATTGGCAACACAACGATAACCCCTTTTTTCTAAATCCCGACGAAATTGAGCAATATCCAGGGTCATGCCCTTATCAAGCAGCAGGGTATTGTCGTTGATATAATCAAGCGGCATTAAACGATGCATCAGGGTACTTAAGGGAACGATCAATACACCTTTTTTCAGGTGCGGCAGATGATACAAGGTCGCCAGACGTTCAGAAATAATGTCCTGATGGGGTGAAAACTGATCATAAGCCAGTGTTTCCCAGTCCGGCAACGTCAGTATGTTCAGATCGGACTCTTCCAAAAAGAATGATAATTCATATTTCAGTTTTTGGGCTGACGGCATATCAGAAGTGATCAGTGTTATAAACTGACCGGATTGTTGTGCCAGATTACTGATCGCCAGAGTCAGGGCGCTGCCATAGAGCTTGCCCCATTGACTTTTCATGCCGGGTTTATTGACGAATTCAGGACTAAGAGGAGAGTAAAGTTTATCCATTTCTTATGAGGTTTGTATTTTCAGAGACGCAATTATAATGAATCTGCGGTGACATTAGTAGACTTGATAAGATCTATGCAAAAAAACTTACAATTTTGGGTGCTCTCAGGTTTTGGCTTAGGTATAATTAGCCCTTTAGAATTATACGTTTCCACTATGGGATCGACTGTACCGCAAGCAGATTAAGGACTTAGGAAAAAATATGAATTTTATTGAAACGCGTGGTAATGATGGTGAACATTCTTTAGAGGTGAGTTTCTCTTCCGCCATTCTTTCTCCCATTGCTTCTTTTGGCGGTATTTATGTCCCTGAAACATTACCTGAACTGGGTACTGAATTTTTACGCAAGCATATTGAATCCGGGTACAAAATACTGGCTAAAGATGTATTAGCAGCATTTGAGATTGATATTGATGCTGATGTTATTGATGAAGCATTGAGTTTATATGATAAATTTGACGATGCGACAAATCCAGTTCCTCTGGTAAAAGTTAAAGATGATCTATATGTCAGTGAATTGTATCATGGCCCGACCAGAGCATTTAAAGACATGGCCTTACAGCCTTTTGGCGTGGTACTTTCTTCTCTGGCTCAGAAACGTAATGAAAATTATCTTATTATGGCTGCTACCAGTGGTGATACGGGGCCCGCAGCACTGGAAACCTTTAAAAACCGTGCCAATGTTCAGGTTGCCTGCCTTTACCCTGATGGTGGTACCTCGGATGTACAGCGTCTGCAAATGGTCACAGAGGATGCCGAAAATCTTAAAGTTATTGGTATTCATGGTGACTTTGATGATGCTCAAAATGCCCTGAAGCGTCTATTAGGTTCGGCCACCTTTAAAGCCCAGTTAAAAGAAAAAAATATACATTTATCTGCCGCTAATTCTGTGAACTTTGGACGTATTATTTTCCAGCTGATTTATCATATATACAGCTATCTTGAATTAGTGCGCAAAGAAGTGATTGCATTGGGTGATAAGGTTTATCTGGATGTACCCAGTGGTAACTTTGGTAATGCCCTGGGTGGTTACTATGCCATGAAAATGGGACTACCGGTTGAGAAGATCCTAATTGCATCGAATAAAAATAATGTGTTGACGCAGTTAATTAATTTTGGCAAATACGATTTACGTAATATGTCTGTTGTATCGACCAGCTCTCCTGCTATGGATATCTTAAAATCATCCAATGTGGAACGCATATTATTTGATATGTTTGGTGCACAACGGACCAAAGAATTGATGTTGCAGCTTGACAGCAATAACCACTATGAATTAAATGCTCAAGAACTTACACAGTTTCAGGCCGTTTTTGCTGCTGATTTTTGTGAGGATATTGAAGGTAAACAGTATATCAAAGATGCCTTTGCAACTGGTTATTTAATGGATCCGCACACGGCAACCTGTTTTAAAGC
>JAPVVU010000200.1 GCA_028571885.1 Gammaproteobacteria bacterium
ATGTCAAAGTGCTGGAGGAAGCGGGTTTTACCACAAAAGCTGCAATTGATAAGGCCAGTGATAAAGATCTTCTGGCTCTTAAGGGAATTGGCAAGGCAACATTGAAAATAATGCGCAGTTAGCATTCAGGGTTCAGGAAAGATACAAAAAAAGCATGTCAGTTTTTCATTTTTTTCTTTTTCTGAACGCTTAGCACTCAACGCTATTTTCTAATTAATTTCGACCATTTTTCCGGTCCAGTCTGGTACACTGATTCTCCATGCACATCAACACCAACCGTGACCGGCATATCTTTAACTTCAAACTCATAAATGGCTTCCATACCCAGTTCCTCATAAGCGATGACCGTCGATTTTTCTATGGCTTTTGATATTAAATAGGCGGCACCACCCACTGCAGTCAGATAAACTGCTTTATGCTTCTTGATCGCTGCAATTGCGATCGGGCCGCGTTCTGCTTTACCGATCATGCCGATCAATCCAGTTTCAGCCAGCATCGTTTCTGTGTATTTATCCATTCGAGTGGAGGTTGTAGGGCCTGCCGGACCCACTGATTCACCTTCTGCAGCGTCCACAGGTCCCACATAGTAAATAAAGCGGTTTTTAAAATTAACACCATTGGGTAACGCCTCACCTTTGGCCAGAGTCTCGACTATACGCTTATGCGCTGCATCACGCCCCGTCAGTAATTTACCGCTGAGTAAGAGCTGCTCACCGGGTTTCCAGTTTTGAATATCGTCATGAGAAATGCTGTCCAGATTAACCTGACGAGCCCTGGGTGAAGCAGACCAGGTGACGTCGGGCCAGTCTTCCAGCTTGGGTGGTGTCAAAACCGCAGGACCTGAACCATCCAGGGTAAAATGGGTGTGCCGGGTTGCCGCACAATTGGGAATAAGGGCCACTGGCAGTGACGCGGCATGGGTTGGATAATCGAGGACTTTGACATCCACCACGGTGGTGAGTCCGCCTAAACCCTGTGCGCCAATCCCCAGCGCATTAATTTTTTCATAGAGTTCAAGGCGAAGTTCTTCTGGTCTGTTCAGCACCTGACCTTGATGAGACTTTTTCATGAGTGCCTGAATATTCACCGGCTCAAGCAAGGATTCTTTGGCCAATAACATGGCTTTTTCAGGTGTGCCGCCAATGCCCACACCCATAATGCCCGGAGGACACCAGCCTGCGCCCATGTCAGTCACAGATTTGATGATCCATGCAACCAGATCATCATTGGGATTTAAGGCGGCAAATTTTGCTTTGTTTTCCGAGCCGCCGCCCTTGGCCGCCAGTTTTACTTTAATGGTATTACCAGGCACCAGTCTGGTATGAATGACGGCAGGGGTGTTATCTTTGGTATTGCGCCGGGTACCAGCAGGGTCAGCAAGTACAGAAGCTCTCAGCACATTATCAGGGTGTGTATAAGCACGACGCACGCCTTCATTGACCATTTCTTCCAGACTCATTTGGCAATCCCACTGAACGGCCATACCAACTTCAAGAAACACTACTGCAATGCCGGTATCCTGACAAATAGGACGATGTCCTTCTGCACAAAGACGAGAATTGAACAGGATCTGAGCAATAGCATCTTTGGCTGCATTCGATTGTTCCATTTCATAAGCCGTCCCAAGCGCCTGGATATAGTCTTTAGGATGATAATAAGAGATAAACTGAAAGGCATCTGCAATACTCTGGATCAGATCTTCTTGTTTTATTATCGTCATAATTAGTCACTGTTTTATGTTTTATTTGAGATAATAATAGCACACTCCAGACTTTTAATTTTATTAATACCGGGCTAGTAAATCAGCAATAAACAGCTATAGTTAATGTAGTTATTATGTCTGCACGCCAAAATGAGATATTGAGGAATTTTGTGCCAAAATCGCATCTGCAAACCATTCAAGACTATATAAACAAAATGCCCAGTTTGTCTACAACAGTGACTAAAGTACTGGAGGTCTGTAATCAACCGAATGTTTCTGCGAATGATTTAAATAAAATTATTTCATTAGATCCTGTGCTCGCGGGAAATGTGCTTAAATTGATTAACTCAGCCTATTATGCGCTGCCGAACCATATTACTTCATTGACCCGTGCGATTATTATTCTGGGTATTAATACGGTTAAAAATCTTGCTCTGAGTACGGCGGTTTTGGGTTATATGAAGCAAAGCGCTCAGTCCAGTTTATCGATGGATGATTTCTGGATGCATTCGATTTGTGTGGGCGTTGCGGCTAAAGCAATTGCGACTGAGCATAAGATACCAGTTAATCAGAGAGAAGAATTCTTCCTCGCAGGTTTACTGCATGATTTGGGTAAAATTCCAATGGCTCATTGTTTTCCTGAAGAGTATTCCAGCTGTCTTGCTGCTGCTTATGAGCAGAAAATATCACTTCATGAAGCAGAAATGACAGCATTTGGTTTTAATCATCAGCATTGTGGAGAGATCATTGCCAGTAAGTGGAAATTGAATACCAATATCATTGGTGCAATGAGATATCATCATGAACCGGAAAAAGCAGACGAAGTTCACACACTTTTAATTTCCAGTGTGGCAATTGCTGATCTTTATGCTAATATTTTTGAGGTGGGTTCTGCTGGTAATCACTTTGTTACTGAAGAACATGTTGCAGTGCTTTTTGCACAGAGTCAATTATCCTGGAAGGCGTTGACTCAATTACATGAAAGTATTCAGGAATCAATTGAAAAAGCGTCTATTTTCCTTATGGTGAGTTAAGCGCTTGTTTTTGAGTTACTCAATGCTGTTATTTAAGTGTTCAGCTGTTAAAATGTTGTTTGGTGGTGTTTCAGGGCTGTTAATTAAAAACAGCTCAAGCTTTTTTAGTAAAAACAGCTCATGTTTTTTTAGTAAAAACAGCTCATGGCTGTTAAGTTCAAGGTCTACAATGTGAAAATGTTAATCAAGTTCTGGGGTGTTAGAGGCTCAATCCCTTGCCCAGGATCAAATACAGTAAGATATGGAGGTAATACTCCCTGCATTGAAATCAGCTTTCCAGAGGTGGACAGGCTGATCATCATCGATGCTGGTTCAGGTCTTCGAGAGCTGGGAAATGAGCTGATGACCCGCCAGCAGCCTGTCGAAGCCCACCTGTTTTTAACCCATACCCACTGGGATCATATTATGGGCTTTCCATTTTTTGTACCGGCCTATATTCCAGGAACTCATATTCGCGTGTATGGTCCTGTAACCTATGAAGAAGATACGCTTGAAAAAGTCGTGGGCGGTCAGATGACTTATCGCTATTTTCCCATTCGGGAAGCTGAATTAGCCGCCAACATTCAGTATTTCAGTCTTAAAGAAGAAGAAATGGATCTGGGGGATGGTATTATTATTAAGACAAAATACCTTAACCACCCGGTACTTTGTCTGGGATATCGAATTGAATATCAGGGCAAGGTGTTCTGTACCGCATATGATACTGAAATTTTTCGCAATGTTTTTATCACCGATCCGGACGATCCTGACTATGATAAAGATATGGCAACCGAAGGCGACTTGGTTGCAAGCGAACAAAATGCTATGATTGAGCAGTTCTATGAAGGTGCTGATTTGCTGGTGCATGACAGTCAGTACACTCAGGAAGAATATGAACAAAAATATATTGGCTGGGGACATGGGTATGTAGAATATGTCTGTCAGGCTGCTCAACGTAAACAGGTAAAAAAACTCGCCTTATTTCACCATGATCCGCTGCGTACCGATGATCAACTGGATGAATTAACGGAAAAATTCTGCAATAAAGAGCATTGTGGGGATATGGAGTCTTTTTTTGCCAAAGAAGGTATGGTTATCGAACTATGATTAAAGCTTATTCAGAAGACTTATTTGATGAAATAAAATTACTGGCCAAATTCCCTGAAGAATCACATATGGAAGGTTTAAAAATTCATCACGATGCTGATCCCACATTAATAGCGTCTGCAAAATCACTGTTTAACAAAGGCATTATCACCCAGCATGATGGCGGCTATCTGACCGATAGTGGTCGTGAAATGGCAGAGCATTTACATACTGTCCTGGATACTATTGGTAAGTCGTAAGTTTTAAGTCGTAAGTCATAAGTTGTAAGTCAAAAGCAATTATTGATTATTCTTTTGACTTATGACTTACAACTTAAGACTTATAACTTCTCTTCACCACTCAATACCTTCCTGCGCTTTAATTCCCTGATTAAAGGCATGCTTAACCGGGCGGATTTCACTCACCGTATCAGCCATCTCGATAAGTTCTTCAGGTGCGGCGCGTCCTGTAATAATCACATTCTGGTGCCTGGGACGATTGTTTAAAACCGTGATAAAATCATTAATGTCGAGATATTTATACTTAAACATATAAGTTATCTCATCCAGGACGATTAAGTTGCACTCTGGATCGCTAAACAAAGGCAGCGCCTGCTTCCAGACCTCTTCTGCGGCTAGTTTATCCTTATCAAAATCCTGAGTGTTCCAGGTAAATCCAGTATTCATTGTATAAGTGACTAAATTGCCAGTCTCAGAAGTGCCTTTTGAGGACTCTTTATTATGAGAAATGTTATTGTCAGCAAAGAAATGAGTCTCACCACAATCCCACTGACCTTTAATAAATTGCACCAGAGCACATTGTTGCCCATGTCCCAGACTTCTGAGCAGGGTACCCAGAGCTGATGTTGTTTTACCTTTACCATTTCCAGTGATGACAATGACTACCCCCTGTTCAATATTGGCATTGTCAATTTTTTCATCAACTATTTTTTTGTGGCGCTTCATTCGCTCATTGTGACGTTGTGCTTTTTCAGTATTCATGATTATCTCAGTTTGGGTGAATTTTATGTTTGCTATAGTATTTCAAGTGGTGACTAAAGTTAAGAGAAAAAGTTAAGAAATAAAGTTAAGAGAATGTCTCAATAAATGAATCTTTAGGTGATTATGACCGATTTGAAGTATAATTATTTCCTCAATAATATCATTATAAATAGCTAAGGTGAGCTTATGAACAAGGCTTTAATCGTCCTTTCAGGTGGACAGGATTCAACCACCTGTTTGTATTGGGCAATTAATGAATTTGGCAGGGACAATGTCAGCAGCCTCAGTTTTGATTACGGGCAAAGACATAAAATTGAATTAGAAGCCGCTAAAAAAGTATCAGAGATTGCCGCTGTTGCTCATGAAATATTACCCATTGATACCTTTTCGGCATTGGGTGGCAATGCACTGACCGATGATATTGATGTGCAAGACGAGGCTGACGATAATGATGCCGATATAGATGGCTCCTTGTCAGATTCCTCATTGCCCAATACATTTGTACCTGGACGGAATCTGGTGTTTCTGACTTTTGCTGCGGCCTATGCCTATCAGCGTTCTATAAAACATCTGGTGACGGGTGTTGCTCAAACTGATTATAGCGGATATCCCGATTGCCGGGAAAATACTTTGAGTTCACTGGAACAGACGCTTCGACTTGGAATGGAATATGATATCACCATTCATACCCCCTTAATGAATTTGAATAAATCAGATACGGTGGCACTGGCAGAAAAATTGGGCGCAATGGATGCAATGGCCTATACCCATACCTGTTATAATGGTGAGCAGCCGCCCTGTGGTCATTGCCAGGCTTGTATTTTGAGAGCAAAAGGTTTTGCTGAAGCCAACAGGGCTGATCCACTGATTGAACGATTTCAATTTTTTAGCAGAAATAGAAATGATAAGACTAACGACGAATAAATTATGAGCGAGCAAATTTTTTATCTGGCAACGGTTCCATTCGAATCTGCCTGCCAAATTAATATACTGCCAAAAGCGCATCCAGCAGCACATTTGCATGGCCATAGCTATACAGCTTCTGTCAGAGTACCTATAAAAGCGACACAGCAGATGGCACAGGAACCAGTCAGTTTTCTAAAA
>JAPVVU010000201.1 GCA_028571885.1 Gammaproteobacteria bacterium
CATTTTCAAGCTATATAACAAAAAGTGTATAGTAACTGATTTGTGCATAATTGTTAGAGCAAGTGAGGTTTATCGTGTTGACTATTGAGCAGCTTATTTTGCTCATTATATCCTATATCGCCAATACCTTTTCTGCCTTTGCCGGAGGTGGTGCAGGTTTAATACAATTACCCATGCTGATTTTTCTTGGCTTACCTTTAAGCATTGCATTGGCAACACATAAAGTAGCCAGTGTGGCGCTGGGTGTCGGGGCGACAATCAGGCACTTACGTTCAGGTTACTTAATCCCTAAATTCTGACAAATTTCCAGAGTGGTTTTGCTTTGGTTCAGAGTGTAAAAGTGCAAGCCGGGTGCTCCAGCTGCTAATAGTTGTTCACATAAGCTGGATATAACTTCTAATCCTAATGCTTTTATTGAGTCAATATCATCACCATAGGCTTCCAGACGTTTGCCTAACCAGCGCGGAATTTCTGCACCGCACATATCTGAAAAGCCTGCCAGACGTGAATAATTAGTGATAGGCATAATACCTGGTACTATGGGCTTATCCAGCCCGGCTTTTTGACAACTATCAACAAAATAAAGATAGGCATCAATATTGAAAAAATATTGGGTGATGGCGCCATTGGCGCCAGCATTCATTTTTCTGATAAAGTTATCTAAATCAGCCTGAGCATTTTTAGCCTGGGGATGTACTTCAGGATAGGCCGCTACTTCAATATGAAAGTGATCACCGGTTTCATTACGAATAAATTCAACCAGTTCATTAGCATAACGAAATTCACCTACATCACGGTGTCCTGAGGGCAAATCACCTCGCAGAGCAACAATTCGATCAATTCCGATATCTATAAACGTATCAAGAATTGATTTAATCCCTTCACGGGTTGAACCGATACAGGACAGGTGAGGAGCTGCGGAATAGCCAGCTTCCTTAATACTGCTTACAGTATTAATTGTACCTTCCTGAGTACTGCCGCCGGCACCATAAGTGACTGAAAAATAAAGCGGATTAAATACACTTAATTGATCACGAACAAGAGCAAGTTTAGCGGCACCCTCAGCTGTTTTTGTGGGGAAAAATTCAAAGCTAATCGGTTGATGTAATTTCATAATAACTCTGATCTCTTAATAACGGTAGTGTTTAGCCTTATAAGGACCTTCCTGAGGCACATTAATATAATCAGCCTGCTCTTTAGAAAGCAAAGTCAATTTAGCCCCAATTTTCATCAGGTGTAAGTGAGCCACTTTTTCATCTAATATTTTAGGTAAGATATACACTTTGTTTTCATAAGCATCAGCATTAGTAAAAAATTCAATCTGAGCCATCACCTGATTGGTAAATGATGCGGACATTACAAAGCTGGGGTGCCCCGTAGCACAGCCAAGATTCACTAAGCGGCCTTTTGCTAAAATAATAATCTTTTTGCCATCAGGGAAAATAACATGATCAACCTGAGGTTTAATCTCTTCCCATTCATATTTTTCTAAAGAAGCAATATCAATTTCAGAATCAAAGTGCCCTATATTACACACAATGGCTTCATTTTTCATTGCCTGCATATGGTCGTGGTTAATGACATTGACATTACCGGTTGTAGTGACAAAGATATCACCCATTGGTACAACTTCATTCATATCAACAACACGATAACCTTCCATCGCTGCCTGCAGCGCACAAATAGGATCGATTTCTGTGACCCATACGGTTGCACCCATGCCGCGAAAAGCCTGAGCACAGCCTTTTCCGACATCGCCATAACCAAGAACAACACAAATTTTACCGGCAATCATGACATCTGTGGCACGCTTAATACTATCAATTAATGATTCACGACAGCCATAGAGATTATCAAACTTAGATTTTGTAGCAGAATCATTAACATTCATCGCAGGAAATAATAATTCACCTTTTTCCTGCATTTCGTAAAGACGATGTACACCGGTTGTGGTTTCTTCTGTGACGCCTTTAATACTGCCTGCAATGTCCTGCCATGTATTTGCACCAGGCTTAATAGTACGCCGTAATACATCTAAAATAGCCTTATATTCTTCATTATCATCGTCTTTAGTGGCTGGAATGGCGCCTGCCTTTTCAAACTCGACGCCCTTATGTACTAATAAGGTTGCATCACCACCATCATCTAAGATCATATTGGGCAACTGACCATCCGGCCATAATAATGCCTGTTCTGTACACCACCAATACTCTTCAATGGTCTCACCTTTCCAGGCAAACACAGGAATATTCTGGGCTGCAATCGCAGCTGCGGCGTGATCCTGGGTAGAGAAGATATTACAGGAAACCCAACGTACTTCAGCGCCTAAATTAACCAATGTTTCAATTAATACCGCTGTTTGAATTGTCATATGGATACTGCCCATAATACGACAACCCGCCAGAGGATTTTGTCCTGCATATTCTTCTCTTAAAGCCATTAGTCCGGGCATTTCAATTTCGGCGATTGATATTTCTTTACGTCCCCATTCAGCGAGGCTCATATCTGCTACTTTATAATCTGTAAATGTGCTCATTTTACATCCTTAAATTTTGTGTCTTTTAGGTGTTTCTATTTATTTTTTCCATTCAGTGCTAATCACCACACCAGGATAAGTACTTTTCAAGAAAAGTACTAAATGCCAGCCGATGCTTTCAATGCTTCTGCTTTGTCAGTTTGTTCCCAGGTGAATTCTGCTTCTTCACGGCCAAAGTGTCCATAGGCTGCTGTTGCTTTGTAAATAGGACGTAAGAGATTGAGCATTTTAACCAGACCACCAGCGCGTAAATCAAAATGTTCAGCGATAAGTTCAACCAGTTTTTCGTCACTGACTTTACCCGTGCCAAAGGTATTAATTGAAACAGATGTTGGTTCTGCAACACCAATTGCATAAGAAACCTGAATTTCACAACGATCAGCCAGACCTGCTGCGACAATATTTTTAGCCACATAACGACCTGCATAAGCAGCACTACGGTCAACTTTAGACGGATCTTTACCTGAGAAAGCCCCACCGCCATGACGAGCCATACCGCCATAGGTATCAACGATAATTTTGCGTCCTGTTAAACCACAATCACCTACTGGACCACCGATAACAAAACGCCCCGTTGGATTGATATGAAATTTGGTCTCTTTTGATAACCACTTTTCTGGAATAACGGGCTTAATAATTTCATCCATCACAGCCTCACGCAATATTTCGATGCTGATATCATCATCATGCTGAGTGGATAAAACAACCGCATCAATGCCAACAGGCTGATCATTTTCATAGTGGAAAGTGACCTGACTTTTGGCGTCAGGACGAAGCCAGCTGAGAATGCCGGTTTTTCTAACATGAGCCTGACGTTTAACTAATTGGTGTGCAAAGGTAATTGGAGCAGGCATTAAAACTTCGGTTTCATTGCTGGCATAACCAAACATCAGCCCTTGATCACCGGCACCCTGTTCATGAGCATCTGTTTCATCAACACCCATGGCAATATCTGCAGACTGCTTATCAATGGAGGTTAAAACTGCACAGGATTGATAATCAAACCCCATATCAGAATGGTTGTAACCAATTTCTTTTATAGTGTCGCGTACAATTTGCTGCATATCAACATAAGATGAAGTCGTGATTTCGCCAGATAGAATGACCATACCGGTGTTAATCATGGTTTCACAGGCAACACGTGCGTGTTTATCATCTGTCAATATGGCGTCAAGAACGGCATCAGATATTTGATCGGCCATCTTGTCAGGATGCCCCTCAGAAACAGACTCAGAAGTAAATAAGTGGCTATTGGCCATAAAGATTCCTGTTATTTAACTATTAATTAGTATACTGAATTAAAATTTATCAACAAGTTTAGACTTTATTAAGACAACTTTAAATATTTTAAAGGAATTGAATGCCAATATTGAAATAATTTCATAGTTTTTAGTGATATGTCTGTATTCGATAGCGTCGTTATTACTTCATACTTTACTCAAATAAAGTATAAAATAAAGCTTTATAAACAAAAAAATCAAATAAGGAATAAAAATGGTTAGTCTTGAAACACCAATCTGTGAATTTGATAAACAGGCAATTGATTTTTCCTTGCCGGATGTGGATGGGAAAATATGGACTTTAGAACAGTGTCGGGGTGAAAATGGTTTGATTGTCATGTTTATATGTAATCACTGCCCTTATGTCAAAGCCATTCTGGAGCGCCTGATTCGTGATACCAAGGAATTAAAGACGCTTGGTATCAATAGTGTAGCTATCATGTCAAATGATCCTGCGCAATATGTTGAAGACTCACCAGAAAACATGCGCAAAATAGCACAGGAATCTGGTTTTTCTTTCCCTTACTTACTCGATTCATCTCAGGATGTGGCAAAACAATACGGTGCCGTGTGTACGCCGGACTTTTTTGGTTACAATGCTGAGCTCAAACTGCAATACCGCGGCAGGCTGGATGCTTCCAGAAAAGAAACAGCCGCTTTAAATGTTAAAAGAGATTTATTTGACTCCATGAAGCAGGTTGCTGAAACTGGAAAAGGTCCCGAAGAGCAGATTCCAAGTATGGGGTGTTCTATTAAATGGATGGATTGATTGATAATTATCAATCAAAACTGAGGCAGGTTTCTGCTTAATGTTAAAATTTCAGCAATTTAAACAAATAAAGGAATAACATAATAAAAAATAAGTTATTGAAATATAAGGCAATTAATTGCTTTGGTCATATTTTTTTATGATGATAAGTATAAGTATTTCTTTATACCAACAATTAAAAAAAAAATTTTACTTTATACATGATTTCCATTATATTCCCTAAACCGCTTTTTAAGGTGGATAGTTTATGTTGGGGAAAAAGCCCCAAAAAGTTGCTGTCTCGGCTTATATAAGAGACAATGCGACTCAAAATTTTTAATTGAAAAATTCCTTAATTCCAGGAGAAACATATGCCAGATCGTAAGGTACTAGCCAATGCTATTCGTGCATTAAGTATGGATGCCGTACAAAAAGCAAACTCAGGTCACCCAGGTGCGCCGATGGGTATGGCTGATATCGCAGAAGTGCTGTGGAATGGCTTCATGAATCATAATCCGGCTAATCCAGATTGGGCGAATCGTGACCGCTTTGTTTTATCAAATGGTCATGGTTCAATGCTGATTTATTCACTATTGCATCTGACTGGTTATGACCTTTCAATTGATGATCTGAAAAGTTTCCGTCAGTTGCACTCTAAGACTCCTGGTCACCCGGAGTATGGTTATGCGCCTGGTGTTGAAACAACGACGGGTCCTTTAGGCCAGGGTATTACTAATGCGATTGGTATGGCCATTGCTGAGAAAGCATTGGCAGCTGAATTCAACCAGAAAGGTCACACTATTGTCGACCATAACACTTATGTATTTCTAGGTGATGGTTGTTTAATGGAAGGTATTTCTCATGAAGCATGCTCTTTAGCCGGCACTTTAGGCCTGGGTAATTTGATTGCATTCTGGGATGACAATGGTATTTCTATTGATGGGCACGTTGACGGCTGGTTCACTGATGATACGCCAAAGCGTTTTGAATCTTATGGCTGGCATGTTATTGCAGATGTTGATGGACACAATCCAGAAGAACTTCTAAAAGCAACTGAAATGGCTAAAGCCATGACAGACAAGCCAACAATGATTTGCTGCAAAACAACCATTGGTTTTGGTTCACCAAACAAAGCGGGCAGCCATGCCTGTCACGGTGCACCGTTAGGTGAAGAAGAAGTTAATCTGACTAAAGCTGCTCTGGGCTGGGACCACGGTGCATTTGAAGTACCTGATGATGTTTACCAGGGTTGGGATGCAAAAGAAAAAGGTGCTGCAGCAGAAGCAGCATGGAATGATAAATTTGCAGCATACAAAGCTGAATTCCCTGAAATGGCAGC
>JAPVVU010000202.1 GCA_028571885.1 Gammaproteobacteria bacterium
ATTTATGCTGAAGGCTCTTAATTTATGCTGAAGGCTCTCAATTCAGGCCGAATGTTTATAAGGAAAATTGATTGCGTTCCTCCATACGATTTAAAATCATTTCACTGACTGTTATTCCTATTGCGCTGATCTATCTGCTGATTTTTGGTTTTGGTGTCTACCAGATTCAATTGCATTCAACGGCAGATGTTGAAGAAAAAATGAAGCGTTTGACACAGCAATATGCCGGTATTTTTTCAGGTTTTATGAATGAATCTGCTCAAATAGCCCGTTCCACTGCTGCAATTATTGAACAAAACCCGAAAATACCTGATCACCAGCTCTATGCTCAGGTGAAGTCTAACTTAAGACATAACCGAATTGTGTACGGCAGTGCGATTGCTTTTGAGCGTGATCCAGAGTACGACAATGAGCTTTTTGCACCCTATGCCTATCGCACATCCGGGCGGGTACAAACTCTGGATATTGCAGATATTACCGATTATACGGCAGGACATTGGCAGTGGTGGGAAAAAGCAAAATTGGCCAAACATCCCGTCTGGACTGATCCCTATTTTGATAAAGGTGTGGGTGATATCGTGATGGCGACCTATGCTGTGCCTTTTTTTTATAAAAAACAGTTTAAAGGTGTTGCTACGGTTGATGTGCAATTAGAAATTTTGGAAGAGAAAGTTAATCAGGGTATTGATGCTGATTTGGATTTGTTAATAGTGACAAACAAAGGAAAATATGTCTATCATCCTGATCCCGGGCAGATTATGAGCAACTCAATTTACCTGGATGCAGAGAAGTTCCAGCAAAAAGAAATAAAATATTTAGCGGATAAAATGACTTCAGGCGAGAGGGGAATTGTTCAACTCAGCGGCTGGGAAAACAATGAGCGTCAATGGGTGGCATTTTATCCCATACGGAATACTGAGTGGAGTATTGCACTGCGAGTGCCGGAAAAAGTGGTTCTTTCAAGGGTCAGAAAACAGGGAATTCAGATTGCAGGCGTTTTATTATTTTCATTATTTTTGATTATTATTACTGTCTGGCTGGTGATTGGTAAAATCACCCAGCCGCTGGCTCGATTGACAGCTGGAGTGAAGTCAGTTGCTGCAGGCAATCTGGATGCAGCAGTTGAGGTCACCAGCAATGATGAAATCGGTCTGCTGGCACAAAATTTTACCGATATGGCGGCAAAATTGAGTAAACGTGAGCTTGATATTCGTGAGGCGCGTTCACAGGGCTTTAGCCGGATTGTTCAGGGATTAAAAGGTCGTTATTTTTACTTTACTCATGATAAAAATGGTCGCATTTCCTATGTCAGCCCGTCGGTTAAAGATATTCTGGGTTATACGCCGGATGAATTTCAAAACTTCTTTAAGCACTATTTTGTTGAAAGTCCGTTAAATGATGAAGCATCAAAAAGAATACAACTTTCATTTAATGGCGAGCAGCAAGAAGCATTTGAATTAGAACTAATTTCTCGAAATAGTGAACTGCTGCGTTTTGAAGTCATTGAAGTACCCGTTAAAGGTGAAAATGGCGATATTATCGCCCTGGAAGGTATGGCGCATGATATAACAGAACGAAAACGAGAAGAAGAGAAATTCAGAGTGCTATTTGAAAGCTCTTCTCAGGCCAATTTATTGTGCTCTGATGAAGGGATCCTGGATTGTAATCATGCCTTTTTGGAGCTCTTTGGTTTTCGAAATAAGGAAGAAGTTCTTGGCTCACATCTTTATTCTCTCGCAAAGGCCATTCAGCCGGATGGCCAGGCATCTTTTGATAAGCTTAATGAATTAATGAAGCAGACAATTGAAGTCGGTTATCAACAACATGAATTGATGTTTGAGAGAGTGGGCGGCGACCCTTTTCCTGCGGAAATTATTTTAACTGCGGCCACAATGAATGAGCAGCCGGTGTTTATTGGTCTCTTGCAGGACTTAACTGAAAGAAAACTCACCGAGCAGGCAATTATCAGCGCCAAAGAGGCGGCAGAAGAAGCCAACAAAGCAAAAAGTGAATTTTTATCAAATATGTCACATGAATTAAGAACACCATTAAATGGCGTTTTAGGTTATGCCCAGATTTTACAAAATGACCAGCAAGTGACTCATGAGCAGATGGAAAGTCTGGATGCCATTAAGAGTTGCGGACATCATTTATTGACTCTGATTAATGATGTGCTGGATTTATCGAAGATTGAATCAGGGAATATGGAGTTTAATATTACCGCCGTTGATTTGCCTAAGCTTATTAAAGGTGTCTACGATATGGTTCTGCATCGAGCTACTGCAAAAGGTGTTAAGCTGGATTTATTAATTCAGGATGGATTGCCGAGGGGCATAAAAACAGATGCAACCAAATTGCGTCAGGTCTTAGTTAATTTATTAGGGAATGCGGTTAAATTTACTCATAAAGGCACTATTTCTCTTCATGTTATGGAAGCATGTGAAGGTAAAGAGAATGGCAAAGAACAACAAAAAGAACAGCGCTCTATTTGCTTTACTGTTGCTGATACGGGGATTGGAATACCTGAAGAAAAACAGCAGTCGATTTTTGATGCCTTTAAACAGGCAAAAGATGGCATGGATGCGGGAGGTACGGGACTAGGACTTGCGATTAGTCAGAGACTGATTCAGGAAATGGGCGGTACTAAAATAAAACTTGAAAGCAGTCATGGTGAAGGCAGTGTATTTTCATTTTCGTTGCCATTGATTAAAGTGAGTGATGAAGAACTGCTGGTACCTCAAAATGATAACTATGATGATGCGGCCATTCCAAAGTTGCCGGAAAATCTTAAAATCACGGCTTTGATTGTAGACGATCGTGCGATCAATCGTGATATTTTAAAGCGTCTGCTACAGGCTTCCGGCTTTAAAACAATGGAAGCAGTCAATGGCAAAGAAGCCATTGAGATGACAATAAAATACAATATTCCACTGATTCTAATGGGTATTCGTATGTCTGAAATGGATGGTATTAATACCGCTCAACTTATTCGTAAAAAGCTGTCTGCAGCCTTACCAAGAAAAGACGATGTGGTCATTATTGCTGTGACAGCCAGTGTTTTTCCTGAACTAAAAGAACAAATTATAGAGACGGGAATAAATGACTTTATTGCTAAGCCTTTTAAAATAGCAGAGGTTTTTAACAAAATTGAGCAGCATATGGGGATCAAGTTTGAACGAGAAACATTTGATAAAAAAACAACTTTACTTCATGTTAACTCAATAGAAAATAAAAAAGAGATTTCCAGAGAAGAACTGACAGATTTACTTGAACAGATAAAAACGGCAAGTGAGATGGGTGATATTAGTCAGATAAAGATATTATATAAAGCGATAAGCCAAACTGATTCACTGCAAAATGATATCAATGAAAAATTAAATAGTATGATAAAACAATTTGATTTTGATGGCATAAAAAACATTATTGAAATCGCTTTGGTAGACAAAAGCTAAACAGATGAAGACCAATATGGATGAAAAGATTGCTAATAATTATCAGGAAACATTATTGCTGGTGGATGATAATCCAACCAATCTGCAGGTTTTATACCAGACCCTGGAAGGCCACGGATATAAATTACTTTTGGCAAAAAATGGTGAAGATGCCCTAAATATTGCCAGAAAAGTACATCCTGCATTAATTTTACTTGATATTATGATGCCGGGTATGGATGGTTATGAGGTTTGTCAAAAAATAAAATTAGATCCGGAAACTTCTGATGTGACTATTATTTTTCTTTCAGCACTGGATGATGTTAAAGATAAAGTAAAGGGGTTTAATCTTGGTGCTGTTGATTATGTTGCCAAACCCTTTCAGTCAGAAGAAGTAATTGCCCGTGTTGAAACTCATATTAAGATCAGGCAGCTTGAAAAAACACTGGAACAAAAAAATAAGCAACTGGAAGAAGATAACACGCTTATCCTTGAATCGATGGGAGAAGGCTTATTAGGCGTGAATAAGCAGGGTTTGATTACCTTTATCAATCCAGCAGGCTCAGAGATAATCGGCTGGCTGGAACATGAAATAATTGGCAAGAGTTTTCATGATCTATTCATGCATACAGATAAGGATGGTCACCGAAATCCAATAGAAAAAGATAATGTCTTTAATACGCTGCGTGATCAAATGGTGCGGCAGAGTGATAATGATATTTTTTGGAACAAAGACGGAAAAGATTTCCCGGTTGAATATACTGTGACAGCGATAGAGGGCAAAAAAGATATCAGCAGTGCCTGTGTTGTTTTTAAAAATATATCAGAACGAAAAAAACGTGAAAAAGATTTGCATCAGGCATTAAAAACAGTTGAGGAACTCAGAGAAAAATTACAGCTTGAGAACTTGCATCTAAAAGCTGAAAGCTCTTATTTGCAAGAAGAAATTCGCAGTGAACAAAACTATGGTGAAATCATTGGTAATAGCAGTGCCCTGATAAAAACCATGGAAGAAGCAGAGCAGGTTGCTGTCACCGATACAACGGTGTTGATTAATGGTGAATCAGGCACAGGTAAAGAGTCTATGGCTCGCGCTATTCATCAGTTTAGTCCAAGGAAGAATCGTCCTTTGATTAAAGTGAATTGTGGTGCAATATCAGAATCATTGGTGGAAAGCGAATTATTTGGACATGTTAAAGGTGCCTTTACCAGTGCCATTAATGATCGTACCGGGCACTTTGAACTGGCCGATAAAGGTACAATTTTCCTGGATGAAATTGGTGAATTATCATTAGATGTTCAAGTCAAATTATTGCGCGTGTTACAGGAGCAGGAAATCCAGCGAGTTGGCAGTGGCGAACTGATTAATGTGGATGTGCGCATTATTGCTGCAACTAATCGAGATTTGAAAAAAATGGTTGATGACGGCACCTTTAGAATGGATTTATTTTATCGTTTAAATGTCTTTCCTCTAACCGTCCCGCCGTTGAGAGAACGGAAATCAGATATTCCTTTATTGTTAGCTAAATTTCTTGATAATCTGAGTAAGAAATTAGGTAAGCCCTTCAAAGGAATTTCAGAGGTCAGTATGGAATTGTTGCTGGATTATCATTGGCCCGGCAATATCCGTGAACTGCAAAATGTCATTGAGCGTTCAGCTATTTTATCAAAAACTGAGATCATTGAAGTGGATGATGCCCTGGTGCCTGTTTCTATAGAGCAGGTCAAGCTGGAGAAAAATGATGAGCAATCAGATATTGAAGATGATGATAAGTCTCCGATCAATGATCAGGCAAACACTGTGCATAGACTTGCTGCCTATAAGACGCTGGCAGAAAACGAAAAACGCTACATTATTGACTTACTGAATGATTTGAATTGGGTGATTGGGGGTAAAAAAGGTGCAGCTGAAATCCTTGATGTCCCTGCGAGTACATTGCGCTCCAGAATGAAAAAACTGGGTATCGAGCGACCTGATTAAACTTTAAGCTTGTACCTTAAATATACAGGCTTAAGGGTAGTTCAAGGCTGATTTTTGGAGGACTCTAAACAAGAGATTGTGAATGCTTGATTTAATAATATGGGGTTTTTGAATAGCAGATTTTGGTATCCATGATTTTAGAAAGAGATTCCTTTAAAAACAACAGCTTAGCACATAATGGTTAAGCAATAGAACCTGTTTTTCTGGAGCTGGGAGTGCTTAATATAACCAGGGCTGCACCAATAAAAAAGCCGATACCGGCATTTAACCAATAAAAATCATTATTCCAGACGAGTTGATCAATTAAGGAACATGCAATAGCAAAAAAAGTTGCTGTTGTGAGAATGGTTATTATTCTTTTCACTTAATTTCTCCAAGTTATAGCTGGTAAAATTTTAATGATGACTTGAAATTGAACAGATATTATATCCAATATTTCTTACTATTAATGTAGGGAAAATCTGAAATTTATGTAGTTAA
>JAPVVU010000203.1 GCA_028571885.1 Gammaproteobacteria bacterium
GAACCGGTCTGGGTATGCATATTGTTTATAATCTGGTGACCCAGAAACTGGGCGGTAAAATACAATGCCAAAGTGAACCCGGCAAGGGTACCGAATTTATAATTGATTTTCCACACAATAATGACTGAACTGGAACAAAGCCTAAGAATCCTAGTGACAGGAATGAACCATGTATATTTGTCGAAATATACTATATAATTAAACACTTATTCAGCTGCACGATTAATTATATTAATTTGTAAAACAAATAAGTCAAAGGGTTCAATTGTTATGAAACTATTTTTCAGGATTTTTTTCAAAACATTACGGTTTATTTTAGAGCCTTTTTTATTGCTATGGGATAAAGTATTTGTTCCCAAAGGCATAGAACGTAGTCCGGAAGATCAAGAAAAAATGGATCAAAGGACTAAGAACCTGTCCTTGTATCAATTTAATTCCTGTCCATTTTGTATTAAGGTCAGACGTCAGGTCAAACGTCAATCATTGAACATTCCTTTATTGGACGCCCAATACAATCAGCAAAATCGTGAAGAATTGTTAAAGGGGGGAGGGAAGATCACCGTGCCGTGCTTAAAATTAGTCAGTGATACCGGCGAAGTCAGCTGGATGTACGAATCCAGTGATATTATTCAATACTTACAGGACAATTTTTGATAGTACTGAATTACCACTTAAGGCAATGTTTCAAATACACTGACTGACGTTTAGCTCCACCGTTACCGGTCTGTTATTTCTTCAATAAGATCAGCAGCCTTTTTACCCGCTAGAACAGCTCCCTCATGTAGACCATCATAAAGATGTGCACCGGCATGATAGGTATTGTTAACGCCATTATCGGCAATAATTTGATCACGGTATTTAAATGCTTCTACAGTATACATCGGCGTATGATGTTCAGCCTTATAAATAATGGATTCGCTGCTTATAATACTGTTAAGATTAAAGGATAAATTATACCGTGGTTCGGGTTTTAATCCACAGAGCTGATTGAGACATGCATTATATCCCCAGCCATCGTTCGTTTGGAAAAAATCAAATTCTGAAGGTTGGCTTATACCATAGTGTTCATAAATAAGTGCGTCTGTATGAATAATTGTTTGTGCAATATTTTCTTTCCACGCTCTAAAATACATCACTTCTTTTTCCGTGGGGTCTGAAAGTAATTTTAAAACCTGATCCGGCGGAACAGCAAATATAATTTTATCAAAGGTTTCTGTTCTTTCTATTCTTTCTGTTATTTCACTGTTAAAACGAATACTTACCCCATTTGCTGATCGGGTAATGTTTGTAATACCTGCATTCAATACCAATTCACCATTGAACTGTGCCAAGATTTTTTCTATATAAGTATATGCCCCTCCTTTAATACGGTACCAGTCGGCCTGTACATATTGAGATAAGGCTGAAAGTGCTAATTCTGCCGGTATTCTGTTGACAAATTTATATGGAATGGAGTAACAATACATGGTAAGAAGCTTTAACCAGGAATTTTTAATGCTATTCTTTTTTACATAATATGCCATGGATTGACCATGAAACCGGGATGATTTTGTATAACGTGCTTTTAGCCATAAACCAGCTGCTGATAAATAAATAAAAAATAGTTTTATCAATTCAAATAGTCGCAATAAGCCGCGAATATTTTTTGCTATTACGGTGCGTGATAAATAACGTTTCCCCTTTTTATTAAAGAGAGATGAGCCGACATTAATGGAATCCAGTTCAACGTCTAATTCCTCCATTAAAGATAAAAATGTATGAAACTCAGATGAAAATTCAAGAACGCCAGCTTCTAATATGAGATTGGAATCAATATTGTCCACGTGAACATTTTTATTTATGGTACGAATATGACCACCGAGTATCGCCTGTTTTTCAAAAACAGTCACACTATGCCCATTTTTGTTCAGATAGTAAGCGGCAGTCATACCACTTGCACCGCCGCCTATTACAGCTACTTTCATATAATTCTATCACCCGATAATTTTTGATAGAGTTTCGCACCGGTCCAGAATGTCCCTGCAAAACCTGCAAAGCCTGAAGAGGCATTACAGAAATACATATTATTGAGTGATGTTTCCTGATTAAGTCGATCGATGTTCATGTTTTCAGGTGTCAGAATTGAACCGTAAGAATTACCTTGCGGGCACCAGCAAAATCGTTCATTCGTAGTAGGGCTACCGGTTATTTTAAAAACCAGATGTTTTCTAAAATCAGGAATGTAGTTTTGTTCTACTATATCAATCATAGAGTTTAGTATTTCTCTCTTTTTCTTTCTATAGGCTCTCTTATCGGTATCTTTAAGCTTTTTAAAATAATCGTAATCGGCCACGGTTAAAAATTCTATAATCTGCTGTCCATCCGGTCTGTCTGAAGCTTCTTCTGATAAGAAACCAGGTGTGCATATGGCAAAACTTGGATTACTATAGTCGTGGTTTTGATACATGGCTTTAAACGTTTCATTTAAATCATTGCTGCCGGTATGGAATACATTCCACTTGCCAAAACCATATTTTTTCAGGTCAAGATCTTTGACAGCACAATAAGCCATAAAATTTGACGCTGAATATTCATAATCAAGTTTTTTTCGAATATTGTTTGAGAATTTATCTGCTCCGATTATATCCGCAGCTTTTTTGGGATCCATATTACAAATTATGTTTTTACCGGCATACTCATGCGCCTGGCCATACTCCTGAGCACTATCTTGGGCACTATCTTGGGCATTGTCCTGTGAATTAATTAAATCTTTTGCTATAACGCCTGTGACCGTTTTATTGTCAACAACAAAGTCAACGACTTCCTGGTTATATACAATAGTGCCATTATTTGTTTCAATAATTTCAACCAGTGAGTTTATAACATGCTCAAAGTGCAGAGTAGGAAAAAAAGCACCTTTTTGATAACCCGTAAATAAAAGAACCCATGCGTGGAAAGAAAGTTGATTGGGCGGTAATAGAAAGTCAGGCCATTGCAATGCTAATAATGTTTGAGCTTCTTTGGGCAAACCAAACTGATCAAATACATCCTGTAATGTACATTTGCGGTACTTTATTACATCCATTGCAGCTTTTGGTAATTTGAATAGTTCCAGGTTGAATCCCGCTGATGATAAGCTGTCAAAGGCAGTACTTATTTTCTCCACTTCCAAAATAAAATGTTTAATATTGGTCGCATATTCTGGAAAAAGCTGGCTAAGCCGACTGATCAATAGTTGCGGATCCCCAGTTATTTCAAGTGAATATCCGGGCATTTTCATATGATCATAACCATTTGGATCATACTGCTCAAAAGTCACTTTTTGATCAAGATTCAGGTGCTTGAGAATACGGTTTACCGTTTGTCCTTCACCACAACCCCAAACATAATGCAATTGTGCATTAAATTTATAGTATTTTCCGTAGGTAAAGGTATGACCAAAACCGCCTGGATATTCATGTGCTTCGATAATCTGGACTTTATTTCCTGCTTTCGCCATCAGAGCACCAAAAACCAGTGCAGACAAACCACTACCAACAATTAAGTAGTCTGGTTTCATTTTATTGTCCTCTATTTAATCGGGATCTTATAATATGAAGCATCTAAACATCCATTGTAACTACTCACCGTGATATATACAAAGGGCTGTGGTTGCTTGTTTTTAAGACTTTGAAAACGAGTGAGCGCAGTCCTGCAAAGGTTATTACTTGTAAATACACTGAATAATTACCATCTATTTATAAATATACACGATTAAGTGACAGGTGGAAGTCTTTTTTTTATTCGATTGCTTTGTTGCTGAATCAAAACTTATAATATGTAAATGTCGTATTCCAGTTATGCCGATTTTACTTAAAGGCCAAAAAAAATAATAAAGGTTAAATTAAATGAATAAAGAGACAACAGAGCCATACAAAGACCGAACTGTGTGGATGCGTGGATTTTATATGATTATATTTATGGTATTTATGGGGGTGGCGAAGTTTGTGATGTCTGTGGTCATACTTTTCCAGTTTTTAACTGTACTGTTCAGCGCAGAAACTAATGAAAAATTATTAAGATTCGGGGAAACTTTAAGCATATACCAATATCAGATAATGATGTTCTTAACCTATAACTCGGAAGAGCAGCCATTTCCTATGGGCGATTGGCCAGAACGCTTAGAAATACCAGAAAATAATAGCTCTGATGAATAATAGCTCTGATGTATAAACTATTTCTATTAGCCATGGTGTCTGTCATTCTTATTCAGACATCCTGTGGTTCTAATCCGCCAGCCAAACCAGAAAATATTTGTGAGATTTTTAAGGAAAACGATGATTGGTATGATGCTGCTTTGGCTGTAAAAGAAAAGTGGGGCGTACCGGTTCAGATACCAATGGCCATTATGTACCAGGAAAGTTCGTTTAGATCGGATGCTGAACCGCCACTGAAATATTTTTTAGGCTTTATTCCGGTTGGAAGAACCAGTACAGCGTACGGCTATTCACAGGCAAAAACCATGACCTGGAAGGATTACGAACGAGAAACCGGTAATACCTGGAGTAGTCGTGACGATTTTGATGATGCAATGGATTTTATGGGCTGGTTTATCCACAAAACAAATAAGATTAATAAGGTTTCAAAGTGGGATGCCTATCACCAATACTTAAATTACCATGAAGGGTGGGGGGGATACCGTAAAAAAACTTATAATAAGAAAAAGTGGCTTATAAAAACTGCAAAAAAAGTTGAACGTCGAGCGAAGCGCTATGGCACACAATATAAAATTTGTAAGGATGAACTAGACAGCAGCTGGTCCTTTTTTTAAAACCAATTAACTCAGACAAAACTAATGGAGCCAAATTCGGCCAGCAGGGGACTTTTATGAATACAGGCAAAAAAAACGTTAGGCACTACAACCGCCTATCCACATTCACATCCAGCCAGCTGATATCATTATGAACTGGAAAACTGACTACCGCTCATTCTACTATGAGGGGGCCGCTGAGCCATCAGATCCCTCGCTTCCCGCTGATGAAACTGCACTGTTATGTATTGATGTCCAGAACACATATTTGACACCCTCGGATGATTTGCTGGAAAGGACTCGCTGGGCGCCTTTTCATAAGCGTATGCGTGAGATAGTCATCCCTGCGACTGCTGAACTGCAGAACCGCTTTCGACAGCATGGGATGGATGTGCTGCATGCCCGCATTGCCTGCCTGCTGAAGAATGGAAAGGATCGTTCATTGAGCCAGAAAAAGCCGGGCTGGAACTACCTGCTGCTGCCCAAGGATCGAGAGGATGCCCAGATCGTTACAGAACTTGCGCCGCGCGAAGGTGAGATTGTGGTGACTAAAACTACTGACAGTGCGCTTACCGGAACCAACCTGCGCTTAGTGCTGCACAACATGGGTATAAAAAATGTGGTGCTCACCGGTATATTTACCGATCAATGTATTTCATCGACGGTGCGCAGCCTGGCAGATGAAAGTTTTAACGTAATTCTGGTCGAGGACTGCTGTGCAGCGGGAACAGATGAACTCCACCGAAAGGAGTTGGAGATCCTTAACATGATCTACTGTCATGTCATTAGCAGCGCGGAGCTGGTGAACCTAATGGACATCTAAATAGCATCTATTCCAGATGTTGAAACCGTATATGAATAGGTAATGCATTATTTCGTTCGGATTGCATCAAATCACGAAATAATGCATTACCTATTCATATACTCAGTGGACACCTTTTAGGAACACTTATTTAGTTTGTTTGCAGCAACTTTTTGTTGAAATAAACAGCGCTGGAACAATCAGGCACTTTTAACGCGAGACACTATGTTTTGAGGTTGAATTTAGTGCAAAAAAAGGGGCTCTTCACATTATGGCGTATTTTTAGTCAGCTTAAC
>JAPVVU010000204.1 GCA_028571885.1 Gammaproteobacteria bacterium
TTAGGTTTAGCTGTCGTCAAAGCCATAGCGAATGCGCATGATGGTGATCTCTGGCTTGACTATTCTTCCACATCTGGAAGTGTTTTTAGAATGCGTATTCCTACTCAAATTCAATCGCTGCACAAAAATAACAGAAAAAATAGTATTAGGACAAGTTTTATGGAGAGAGCACAATGAAAAGCACAAAAACGATTCACCCTCAAATGTCTAATCCACAGGCGCCTTTAATTCTGGTTGTTGAAGATGATGACGCGCTGCGTGAAGCCTTGGTGGATACTCTGGAAATGGGTGGCTACAACGTGCTTGAGGCAGATAATGGTCGTTCAGCTCTGGAACATCTGGCACAAGATGAAGCCAATGAAATTGATATTGTGATCAGTGATGTACAGATGCCTAAAATGGATGGTCATCAATTACTTAAACAAATAAAACGTCATTATGATTTACCGGTCTTATTAATGACAGCCTATGGCACTATCAGCAAAGCAATTGAGGCAATGAAAGACGGTGCGGTGGATTATCTGGTCAAACCTTTTGAAGCAGAAGTGCTGGTTTCAGTGGTGAGTCGTTATGCGGGTAAGAGTATTGAAGACCATCAGATGATTGCTGAATCAGTCAGTATGCAAAAAATTGCTCAATTATCTAAACGGGTTGCAGCCAGTGATGCAACGGTGATGATTGGTGGTTCAAGTGGTACCGGTAAGGAAGTTCTGGCACGTTATATTCATAACAATTCAAGCCGCTGCGAAAAACCTTTTGTGGCGATTAACTGTGCTGCTATTCCAGAAAACATGTTGGAAGCAACACTCTTTGGTTATGAAAAAGGCGCTTTTACCGGTGCCTATAAGGCATCTTCGGGTAAATTTGAACAGGCTCAGGGCGGCACTTTGTTATTAGATGAAATTTCTGAAATGGATTTGAGCCTGCAGGCAAAATTATTACGTGTGCTGCAGGAAAAAGAAGTTGAACGACTTGGCGGGCAGGAACTTATCCCGCTGGATGTGCGCATATTAGCCACCTCTAATCGAAATATGATGCAGCAGGTTCAGGCAAATAAATTTCGTGAAGACTTATATTATCGTCTGAATGTTTTTCCCATCATCATTCCTGATTTAAAGGATCGAAAAGAAGATATTATTCCTCTTGCAATGCATATTATTAATAAAATTGCCAAACAAAATGGCAGTGAAATACCACAGCTGTCTAAAGAGGCTGAACTCAAATTAATCAATCATAGCTGGCCTGGAAATATTCGGGAAATGGATAATGTGATACAGCGTGCTTTTATACTGCATATTGATAACATGATTACACCAGAAGATATGCCTATGGAGTTGTTATCAGAAGGCTTGCCTGAAGTACAAAATGCAGTGAATGGCGTAATAAATAATATTGAAGCGGTTAAATCTCAAGTGGTCAATGCAAATGAAGCAATGACTGCTGAAGCGGCTGATACGCCGGAAACAGGTAAAGCCAGCTCAAACTTAAATGATGAGCTGCGTGGTCGGGAATTTGACAAAATATTAGAGATACTCCATGCCACAATGGGTAATCGTAAGATGGCTGCAGAGAAATTAGGTATCAGTCAAAGAACTCTGAGGTATAAGCTGGCAAAAATGCGTGAAGGTGGAATTGTGATTCCTGGTGGTTTTGGCGCGAAAACTGCTTAACTAATAATAAGAACGGATTAATCAATCAAAAAGTCTGTTTTTTGACGGTTTCACCCCCTTCCAGGGAAGGGGAAAGTAAGAGATAGGGGAAAATTTAATGATTAACGATATAAACACTTCCAGTATGATGCTGCAGATGCGTTCAATGGCTGATATGGCAAACAATAAAACCACGCCATTACAAATTAACAATGAAGGCCTGCCGGGTGTTAATGATAAAAGCACTCAAGATGTTGACTTCAGCAGTTTACTTAAGTCGGCAGTCCAGCAGGTTAATTCCATTCAGAGTGTTTCAGGTAATTTAAAAAATGATTTCATTTCTGGAAAAGAAGGCGTTAGCCTGGCGGAAGTTATGATTGCCTCTGAAAAATCCAGTGTGGCTTTTGGCGCAATGGTTGAAGTGCGTAATAAATTATTAAAGGCTTATGAAGAAGTTAAAAATATTCGAGTTTAGTCTGGTTAATAAGTTAATAAGTTAATAAGTTTGTATGTTTTAAGTGGAGTGATGGCTAATGGCTGAAGAAGCTGGAAATAAAAATTCAATGATGGTGTTACAGAATATCAGTGAATACCCTCTATTGAGGCAGGTGGGCTTAATGGTTGGTCTGGCCGCGAGTGTTGCCTTAGGTGTTGCCATTGTTTTCTGGTCACAATCACCTGATTATACGACCCTCTATGCAGAATTACCTGATACTGAAATTTATCAGGTTGCCGATGCTTTAAAACAAAGTCAGATAAAATATAAAATTAGTGCAGGCAATATTATGGTGCCCGCAAACGATATTGAGAAGGCGCGTATGCAGCTGGCTGCCCAGGGGCTGCCCAATATCAGACCAAAAGGTTTTGATATTTTAAGTGAAGATCAAAGTTTTGGTACCAGTCAGTTTATTCAATCAGCACGCTATCAACATGCACTTGAAGAAGAACTTTCCCGTTCTATTTCAGCACTGAGAAATATTAAATCTGCAAGAGTGCATTTAGCACTACCGAAAGAATCTGTTTTTGTCAGGGATCGTAAAAAGGCCAGTGCATCGGTTGTTGCTAATCTTTATTCGGGACATCGTATGAGCGATGAACAAATTTCAGCTGTCACCTATATGGTCGCATCCAGTGTGCCTAACCTTCAGGTTGAAGAGGTAACAGTGGTTGATCAAATGGGACGCCTGCTGACAGAATCTGGTGATGAAGATCAGGTTTTAAACTCTGATCAACTGGAGTATACCAATAGAGTAGAGCACAATTATAATGATCGGGTGAATAGTATTTTAACACCGTTTTTAGGTTCAAATGGTTTTAAAGCCCAGATTAATGCCGATATTGATTTTACTCGTATTGAAAAAACCTCAGAGGTTTTCAATCCTGATTCTGCTGCTACCCGAAGCAAGCAGCAATTGATTGAACGAGTTTCTGGTTCTGGTGATGCCGGTATACCGGGTGCTTTGTCTAATCAGCCGCCAGGCGGATCGGTTGCGCCTGAAACCACCACAAACTTTGCAACTGAGGGTAATGAAGACGGTTCTAATGGTGTTTTTAAAAATAAAGAAACCACTACACAAAATTTTGAACTGGATAAAACCATCAGTCATACTCAATTGGCTACCGGCAGTGTTAAACGAATATCCGTTGCAGTTGTAATTGATGATAAAAAAGACATCGCAGAAGATGGTACAGTAACAACAACACCAAGAACGGAAGATGAGTTAAAACGCATTACAGTTCTGGTCAAAGAAGCCGTTGGTTTTAATGCTCAAAGGGGAGATACTGTTAACATTATTAATGCTGCTTTTGTTTCTCCGGTCACTATTGAAGCTTTGCCGGATGTACCAGTCTGGGAACAGGACTGGTTTGCACCCATTGTAAAACAGAGCTTGGCAGCACTGATTGTTCTTTATATAATCTTTGGTGTGATTAAGCCTGCTTTTAAAAGCTTATCTAAACCACATAAAGAGCTTGTTGGTATAGAAGGTGAAGCGGGTTCGGGCCAGGCTGCCTTAGCTGGAGGCGAGGCAGGCGGTATCGGTGCTGAAGAAGCTGATGCCTTACCTAAACCACCTGATGATTATGAAATGCAATTAGATATGGCACGTAAACTGGTTGTAGAAGATCCTAAAATTGCAGCTCAGGTTGTTAAGAACTGGCTGGCAGCATGACGAAATAGCGACATAAATAAGACTGTTAGCGAGTTTCTATTCGAAAACAGCTAATATATAAGTAACCGATAAGAATTAAAAAATAAGAGATTAACATGGCTGATGATGACAATAAACAAGGCTTAGAGAGTCTGGGAGGGATCCAGCAGGCCGCCGTTTTTCTTATGTCAGTTGGTGAACAGGAGGCCTCTGATATACTTAAGCATCTGGGACCCAAAGAAGTACAAAGTCTTGGTGAAGCCATGGCGACTATGGCGAATGTAGATAAGGGTAAGGCAGCGGATGTGTTACAGAATTTTAATACCATTGTGGGTGGACAGACAGCCCTGGGTATGGGCTCGGAAGATTACCTGCGTAACGTTTTAAACAAAGCTTTAGGTAAAGATAAAGCGGGTGGTGTTATTGACCGAATTCTACTGGGACGTCAATCAAAAGGACTTGAAGCATTAAAATGGATGGAGCCGCGCTCCATTGCAGAAGTGATTCGTCTTGAGCATCCCCAGATTATTGCCATTGTTCTTTCCTATCTTGATGCTGATCAGGCTGGCTTAGTACTCTCTAATCTTCCAGAAAATACGCGTTCCGATATTATGATGCGTATTGCCAGTCTGGATGCGATTCAGCCTGCAGCATTGTTTGAACTGGATGAAATTCTGGAAAAACAATTTGCCGGTCATGAAACCAGCATTCGTTCTTCCAGTGTCGGCGGTATTAAAACAGCTGCTGATATTCTAAACTTTGTCGATGGTACGTCAGAAGCTGCTATTATGGAAGGCATCAAAAATGTTGATGAAGATCTTGGGCAGGAAATTGAAGACAGTATGTTTGTCTTTGATAATCTCTCCGGTGTGGACGATCGTGGTATCCAGGCGCTGTTGAGAGAAGTCTCTTCGGATATTCTGATTGTTGCTCTTAAAGGCGCTGATGAAGAAGTTAAAGAAAAAATTCTTAAAAATATGTCTAAACGGGCAGCTGAAATGTTACGTGATGATTTAGAAGCCAGCGGACCTGTAAAACTGAGTGAAGTCGAAGATGCACAACGTGAAATTCTCAGTGTTGCTCGTCGTATGGCCGAGTCAGGCGATATTGCTCTGAGTTCAGGCGGTGATGAATATGTCTGATTCTTCGCCTAAATTGAGTAAGGTTATTTCGGGTAACAGCCAAACAGCGTACGAGCGCTGGCAAGCACCGGATGTTAAATCAATAGAACAGAAAAGGCAGGAAAAGGCGGGAGTTGTAACCGCCAGACAGTTGGAAGAGTTACAAAAACAGGCTTATAATGAAGGTTTTCAACTGGGCAAGGATGAGGGATATCAGGCTGGTCTTCAGCAGGGGCTGGAAGAAGGGCGTCAGAAAGGATTTCTCAAAGGTCAGGAAGAAGTTTCTCAAACGGTCAAACATTTTGCACAGATAATGAAATTTTTGGCTAAACCGATTGAGCAGATGAACCAAACCGTTAAAGAAGAGCTCATCAGTTTATCAATGGCTACAGCCAAACAAATTATCCGCCGTGAAATTAATGTGGATCCAGGTCAGATTATAGCTGTCATCAAAGAAGCACTCTCAGCATTACCTTCTAACTCACAAAAAATAAAAGTTTATTTACATCCATCGGATGCCCAAATCGCACGTGAATATCTAACAGGAAGTAGTGACGAAAAACTGTCAGAGCATGCAGATGAGGTTTGGTCTATCATTGATGAACCTAATATTACCCGAGGCGGTTGTCAGATTAAATCAGAATCTTCACAAATTGATGCCAGTATTGAAACTCGAATTGCAGAAATTGCAGCTCGCATTCTTGGTAGTGAAAGAGCGGGTAATGGAAGAGCAGTTAGTGAAAAAGTGGCTGACACAATTAATGAATCAGACAGCCATGAGCAAGATAACAGCCATGAGCAAGATAACAGCCCTGAGTTAAAAGACAGTCATGAACTAGAAGACAGTCATGAACTGACAGAAAACCATGAAATAATCCCCACTGCTTCCCCTGATGAAGTAAAAAATGATGACTGATAGTCAGTTGTCAGAAAA
>JAPVVU010000205.1 GCA_028571885.1 Gammaproteobacteria bacterium
CAATGGTTTTAAAGGTTCTTTTTGGTTTAGTGTCTTTCATGCTTTGGGCCAGGTTTTAAGTTTATTTTTAGATGCTTATAGTTATGAAATTAGCACAAAAGGAGCCTTCAGCCAAATAAAATTTGTTGCTGCCGCTTTGCTATCATACAAAAGCAAATAAGATAGTGACCAATTTTATAATTCTGTAGGGGCAGACCTATGTGTCTGCCCATCTGTTAGGCCTATGTCTCTGCCCCTCTATTGTTGACAAAAAAAGAAGGGCGAACACATAGGTTCGCCCCTACCTTCCACTGTCCGCTTCGGTGGTCAAGCAGAAAAAAAGTACGCGATAATGTGAAGAGCCAAAATTTGTTGCTGCCGCGCTGCTATCATACAAAAGCAAATAAGGCAGTGACAACTATTTATTTTATTTGCTCAAGGCTGTTTATGTTAGATAAGAGCGGAAACAAAACAGTCATTTTTTGTTTTTTTATGGATTTCATCTGAATCTTCACTTGAAACTTCAGCACTCAGCCTTAATGTAAGGCAATATAATAATCACAAAGCAGTAACTACAGTGACCAAAAACCAATTATTTGATGATCGCACCAGCCAGTTAATGAAAGCATTGGTTGAATCCTATATTAGTGATGGGCTGCCAGTCGGTTCAAAAGCCTTAGTCGAGTCTTCCGGATTGAAGGTCAGCTCTGCAACGGTGCGAAATGTGATGGCGGACTTAGAAAAAATGGGGCTGATCCATGCACCGCATACCTCCGCCGGACGTGTGCCGACTGTTCAGGGGTATCGGTTATTTGTTGACTCCCTGCTGTCTGTTAAACAGCCGGACAAACATCTTCTTAAGCAGTTTGCATCCCATATCAATGACACTGATGAGCAAAGTAAAATTCTTGAAAATGCAATAGACACATTGTCTGGCATGACTCAAATGGCTGGATTGGTTGTTTTGCCTAAAAAAGAGCTTGTTTCGCTGTCTCAGATTGAATTTATTCCTCTTTCAAATAAGCGAATCCTGGCTGTTCTGGTACAAAGTGATAATGCCGTGCAGAATAGAGTACTACAGCTGGAAAAAGATTATACGCCGGCACAACTACAGCAAATGAGTAATTACCTTAATACGCTATTGATGGGGAAATCAATTAAGGCTGTTTGCCGGATTTTGCTACAGGAAATGGAACAGACCCGTCAAAAAATGGATGATATGATGCGTTCTGCAATACAAATGGCAAATCATGCTTTTGCCGAACATCATGAAGAGCAAAATAAGGTGATGATCAGTGGTGAAACTAATTTGATGCAATATGCAGATAACGCCGATATGGATAGAATGCGCCAGTTGTTTGAAGCCTTTCATGAAAAACAACATATCCTCAGTTTGCTCAATCAGGTCAGTGATGCTGATGGCGTGCAGCTGTTTATCGGAGAGGAGTCAGGCTATGGGCCATTAGACGATTGTTCTGTGGTGGCTGCACCCTATCAGATAGAGGGACAAAGTATGGGGGTACTGGGAATTATAGGCCCAACAAGAATGGCCTACGACAAAGTAATCCCTATCGTTGATTTAACTGCAAAATTACTGACTTCAGCCTTGAATCATGAAAATTAATCCCTATTTAATGTGTGTTAATTACAGTTTTGAACGAAAATAGACTAGAGTGCAAACAAACTAGAGTGCAAACAAAGATAACCTTAGGCAAATGAAAGAATAGGATTTAAGAAATGGCAGATGAACAAAAAGTGAATGAGCAAGCGATGGAAGATGAAGTAAAGGCGCAGGCTGCAGAAGAAAATGCCAATGTAGATAGAAAAGTAGATGAAATAAACGATGACAATGAAGAGGTTATTGATGAATTGGCGGCTCTGGAAGCAGAAGAATTAATTGTTCGCATCAAGCAGGTTCAATCCAAAGCTGATGAAAATTGGGATATTGCCTTACGTACTAAGGCAGAAATGGAAAATGTTCGACGTCGTACTGAAAAAGAAGTCTCCAATGCCAGAAAATATGGTATTGAAAAAATGATCGGTGAAATACTGCCAGTGAAAGATTCCATGGAACTTGGTTTGAAAGCCGCAGTGGATATGGATATTGAAGACGAAGCTGTGCATAAAATTCGTGAAGGCATGGAATTGACTTTAAAGATGATGAATGATGCCTTAAGTAAAATAGGCATTACAGAAATTTCACCCGAAGAAGGTGATGTTTTTAGTGCAGAATTTCATCAGGCCATGTCGATGCAGGAAATTCCAGGCAAAAAATCAAACACAATTGTTGCCGTTATGCAAAAAGGGTATTTACTCAATGAGCGTCTTGTGCGGCCAGCGATGGTCATGGTTGCTAAATAATAGTTGCCAAATAATAGCTGCTAACAAATAGCGGCTAAGTAAATGGCGCGAAGTAATTATCTGTTTTAAAAATAACCCCTTGAAAGATGGGAAAATAGCCCCACTTTTAGAGACATATGTAAAGAACAGTTTTAAAAGAATTATTGAGGAGAAAACAATGGGTAAAATTATCGGTATTGATTTAGGAACAACTAATTCATGTGTGGCTGTTATGGACGGCGACAAGCCAAAAGTTATTGAAAACGCAGAAGGCGATCGCACCACTCCATCTATCGTTGCCTATACCGATGATGCGGTATTAGTGGGACAATCGGCTAAACGTCAGGCGGTAACCAATCCTGCTAATACTATTTACGCTGTTAAGCGTTTAATTGGCCGTATTTTTAAAGAAGATGCAGTACAAAAAGACATTGATTTAGTGCCTTATAATATTGTTAAAGCAGATAACGGTGATGCCTGGGTTGAAGCCCATGGTACTAAAATGGCACCACCTGAAGTATCAGCAAAAATCCTGGCAAAAATGAAGAAAACAGCTGAAGATTATCTGGGTGAAGAAGTGACCGAAGCGGTTATTACTGTACCGGCCTATTTCAATGATTCTCAGCGTCAGGCAACAAAAGATGCGGGTAAAATTGCCGGTCTGGAAGTAAAACGTATTATTAATGAGCCAACAGCTGCTGCACTGGCTTATGGTATGGACAAATCAAAAGGTGATTCTACCATTGCTGTATTTGACCTCGGTGGTGGTACTTTTGATATCTCCATTATTGAAATTGCCGAAGTTGATGGTGAATACCAGTTTGAAGTGTTATCAACTAATGGTGATACATTCCTTGGTGGTGAAGACTTTGATATGCGTCTGATTGATTATCTTGCTGATGAATTCAAGAAAGATCAGGGTATGGATTTACGTGGTGACCCACTGGCAATGCAGCGTCTGAAAGAAGGTGCAGAAAAAGCCAAAATTGAATTATCTACAACCATGCAGACTGATGTTAACCTACCTTATATTACTGCTGATGCCTCCGGTCCTAAGCACTTAAATGTAAAAGTGACTCGTGCTAAATTAGAGTCACTGGTTGAAGACCTGATTAAGCGTACTATCGATCCATGTCGTACAGCGATTAACGATGCCGGTTTATCCGTCAGTGATATTGACGATGTGATTCTGGTCGGTGGTCAGATCCGTATGCCTAAGGTTCAGGAAGAAGTACAAGCCTTCTTTGGTAAAGAGCCTCGTAAAGATGTGAATCCTGACGAAGCAGTTGCTACAGGTGCTGCGATTCAGGGTGGTGTATTGGGCGGTGAAGTCAAAGACGTTCTGTTATTAGATGTCACACCTTTGTCTTTAGGCATTGAAACCGCCGGTGGTGTGATGACCAAGCTGGTTGAAAAGAATACCACCATTCCAACTAAGGCATCACAGGTCTTTACAACAGCTGATGATAATCAGACAGCTGTAACGGTTCATGTACTTCAGGGTGAGCGTGAAGTGTCGTCCGGAAATAAATCACTGGGTCGTTTTGACTTATCTGATATTCCGCCAGCACAGCGCGGTACACCTCAGATTGAGGTTTCTTTTGACCTGGATGCAAATGGTATCCTGCATGTATCAGCAAAAGATAAAGCCACTGGCAAAGAACAGTCCATTATCATTAAAGCCTCTAGTGGTTTATCTGATGATGAAGTTAATCGTATGGTTCAGGATGCTGAAGTTCATGCAGAAGATGACAAAAAATTCCATGAACTTGTGAATGTTCGTAATACTGCTGAAAATATGATTCATGCGACTAAGAAGTCTATGGAAGACATGGGCGATAAAATAGAAGATGATGAAAAATCAGCGATTGAAACTGCGATAAAAGATCTGGAAGAAGCAATTAAGGGTGATGACAAGGATGATATCGAAGCGAAGACTAAAGTGCTGACCGATGCATCTGCAAAAATGGCTGAACGTATGTATGCCAATCAAGGTGGTGATGCAGGGGATGCTGCTGGTGCAGAAGGCGCTGCAGAGAATACCGCTGACGACGATGTAGTTGATGCTGAGTTTGAAGAAGTCGACGATTCTAAGAAATAAACCTTAGACTGAACGCTTCAATGTTAATTTTAAAACGTTAACACGATGAAACACAGGATGGAGAAAATCTCTGCCCTGTGTTTTCTGGTTTATAGCTTAGTAAAAAAGAAAGCCTGCTCAAGTTTAAAAAGCTAGTTAAAAAAGAAAGATAGTTAAAAAAGATAGTCCACTCAATTTTAAAAGATAAATTATGTCCAAAAGAGATTTTTACGAAGTACTCGGCGTTGATAAAACGGCCAGTGATGCTGAACTGAAAAAAGCTTATCGTCGTCTGGCAATGAAGCATCATCCCGATAGAAACCTTGATGACCCTGATGCTGAGGCGCATTTTAAAGAAGCTAAAGAAGCTTATGAAGTGCTTTCTAATGCACAAAAACGTCAGGCATATGACCAGTTTGGTCATGCTGGTGTTGATCAAAGTGCAGGTATGGGTGGTGGTGCCGGAGGTAACTTCAGTGATATCTTTGGCGATGTTTTTGGCGATATCTTTGGTGGTTCTGGTGGCGGCGGTCGCCGTGGTGGTGAACGCGTTTTCCGTGGTGCAGATCTGCAATACAATCTGGAGTTGAGTCTGGAAGAAGCGGTACATGGTAAATCGGTGAAAATTCGAATCCCTACCATGGTAGGCTGTAAAAAATGTGATGGTACGGGTGCTAAAAAAGGTTCCAAAGCAGAAACCTGCCATACCTGTCAGGGTGTTGGCCAGGTTCGTATGCAGCAGGGATTTTTCTCTTTACAGCAAACCTGTCCAACCTGTCATGGCAGTGGTAAGACAATTAAAGATCCCTGTGATGCCTGTCATGGTGAAGGTCGTATTCAGGAACATAAGACTCTGTCTGTCAAAGTACCTGCCGGTGTTGATACGGGGGATCGTATTCGTCTGTCGAATGAAGGTGAAGCGGGTCAGAATGGCGGACCTTCAGGTGATCTGTATGTCCATGTCCATGTTAAACCACATGATATCTTTACCCGTGAAGGCAGCGATCTCTTTTGTGAAGTCCCTATCAATATCACAACTGCCGCACTGGGCGGTACCTTAGATGTGCCAACACTGGATGGACGTGTCAGTTTGAAAATCCCTTCAGAAACTCAAACTGGAAAAATGTTCAGAATGCGCAGCAAAGGTGTTAAATCTGTGCGTGGTGGCGTGCAGGGTGATCTGTTATGTCGTATTATTGTAGAAACGCCAGTGAGACTAAATTCAAGACAAAAAGAACTCTTACAGGAATTTCAGGAGACATTGGAAAAAGGCGGTGAAAGCCATAGCCCGAAAGCCCATAGCTGGTTATCAGGTGTAAAACGCTTTTTTGATGATATGAAACAAAATATTGGTTCATAAAATCATTAAATGTTATAAAAAAACGGTTAGTTCTAAACTTATCTGTTAGTGATATAAAGGCGTAAAGATCAGGTGATTTTTACGCC
>JAPVVU010000206.1 GCA_028571885.1 Gammaproteobacteria bacterium
ATGGATAGGTCTAATAAATTAAACACCCGCTATATAAAAAACAATTAAAAATATTTTTTGTAACTATTCAGCGTATATTTCCTAATGACCACTGTTGAGCCCATGGTCACTTATTTTTCTGACTTTGCTTGTTTGTTATGGGAAGTTGCTACGCTCAGACAATCAAAGTCAGAAAAATAAGCAACCACAGGCTCTTTATAAATAATATGCTGAATAGTTACTATTTTTTTAATTTTTTTTTATAGCGGGTGTTTAATTTATTAGACCTATCCATAATTATAGGGTTTTTCAGGTTATATGATTGACAATACACCCTTATTTATCGTACTGCCTTTTGTTCTTCTAGCCTTCATGCTGGGGATTTTTATTGGACGCAGAAAGTCTGAAAATAAATCTGCTCCTTCTCCTTATACTCTCAGTTCAGATTATTTTAAAGGTCTTAATTACCTGCTAAATGAACAGACCGACAAAGCAATTGATGTTTTTGTTGGCATGTTGGAAGTTGGTGAAGAGACAGTCGATACGCATATTTCTCTAGGCAATCTTTATCGACAGCGTGGAGAAGTAGAGCAGGCTATTAAAATTCACCAGAATGTTATTGCTAAACCCTCACTCAGTTTATCTAAACGAAATGATGCGTTGTATGAATTGGCCAGAGATTTTATGAATGCGGGTTTATTAGACAGGGCTGAAAATCTTTTTCACGAGCTTATCCAAAAACAATCTCATGTGCCTTCTGCTCTTAAATTTTTATTATCAATTTATCAACAGGAACATGATTGGGAAAATTCCATACTGATAGCAAAAAAGCTTGAAGCTGCAACTAATATATCCTGCTCACAACAAGTTGCTCATTTTTACTGTGAATTAGCTTTGATAAACTATAAGTCCGGGCACTCAACAGCGGCTCTAAAACAAGTAAAAAAAGCTTTGGGAACAGACAAACAATCTGTCAGGGCAAGTATTCTCGAAGGTGAAATAAACCAAAACCTGGGAAACTGTAAAGCTGCAACACGTGCATATAGACGAGTAGAGCAACAAGATCCGCTAATGATTTCTGAAGTACTAGAATCTCTATTACAGTGTTATAAAGAACTGAATAACACTAAAGAAATTAAAACTTATCTGGAACATGTATTAAATAAATATGCTGGTATAACGTCAATATTGCTTTATGCTCAACAAATTCAACAGACTTCAAATGATAAATCAGCGGCTCTTTTTATTGTTAATTCGCTACGTAAAAAACCATCTATTCGTGGTTTGAACACTCTTATCGATATTAGTTTAGATTTCACAAAAGGGACTGCACACGATAATCTATTGATCTTACAAGAAATAACAAACAAACTCCTCGAAAATAAACCTGTATATCACTGTACTCAATGTGGATTTAATAGTAAAACTATGTATTGGCATTGCCCCAGTTGTAAGTCGTGGAGCTCTATAAAACCCATTCAGGGAATTGAAGGTGAATAGGGACTATAGTTTACTGTTTTATTTCCAGGAATTACATCAGCAGTAAGAACCCTCACAATTAAAATTTTTTACTAAAATAAATCAATTTTTGCCAGGAAGATATATGACATCAGTTCATGATCCGAGAATTATAATTGCTTTAGATTTTAAAGATGAAGCGTCAACTATGGCTTTAGTTGATCAGCTTGAACCATCACTTTGCCGTCTTAAGGTCGGCAAAGAATTGTTCGTCCGATGTGGTCCTTTATTAGTCAAAAAACTAATCAATAAAGGCTTTGATGTATTTCTGGATTTGAAATTCCATGATATTCCTAATACGGTCGCTGCGGCCTGTCATGCTGCAGCAGATATGGGAGTATGGATGGTAAATGTTCATGCGTCAGGTGGTAGAAAAATGATGCAATTTGCTCGTGATGCGATAGAAAAGAGTGAACATAAACCTTTGTTAATCGGGGTCACTATTTTAACTAGTTTAACTCGTCAGGATATAGCCGAAGTGGGTCTTGATGTTGAACCTGTCGATCAGGTTTTACGATTAGCAAAACTTGCCAATGATTCAGGTCTTGACGGGGTAGTTTGTTCTCCTCAAGAAGTGAGTATTTTAAAACGGGAAATTGGTCAGGATTTTTGCCTGGTCACTCCTGGGGTAAGACCTGCAGGGGCTGCTATAGATGATCAACAAAGAGTGATGACCCCATCGCAAGCCTTATCTTCAGGTTCGGATTATTTAGTCATTGGTCGTCCCATCACTGCAAACCATGATCCGCTTCAGGCATTAAAAGATATTATTGATGAATGCCAAAATTGTTAGAGGCTCTAAATAACTGTTCCTAAATAATGAGCATTAGAACCGGGCATTTGTTATTGGGCGATTTGACGCAGTCCGAGCACAATAATAAATGCCCGGTTCTGATGCGGATCATTAAATAATGAATGTTCACTATTTCCCCTCATGGAGCCTACTTTTGGTGGAACACTTATTTAGTTCTAAAAGATGATTTGAAAAAAGAGTTCGGATGTTAGATTAAATATTGGTTGTCATTATAGTTTGTCAAAATAGGTTTTATGGCAAGTTTATGAGAAGTCTTCAATGCACTTTCATTGTAAGATCCTTGGCACAGACTTTATTTCTTCCAGATTCTTTGGCGTTATAGAGTAATTTATCTGCTTTCGTTAAGAGTTCATGAATATCTGTATTATGGTCAATATTTACGGTTAAAACACCAATACTGATGGTGATTTTTAACTTAGAAAAATTGCTCATCTCAACTTTACTTCTGAATTTTTCTGCAATCGCCGTTGTCTGTTCATGATTAGTATCATAGAGCATAACAATAAACTCTTCACCACCATAACGAATACTAAAATCCTCAGCACGAAAATTAGTTAGAATCATATCACCCATTTTTGCAAGCACATCATCTCCAATAGCATGCCCATGAATATCATTAACCTTTTTGAAATGGTCAATATCAAAAAATAAAATACCAACTGGTTTTTTATGGCGGATGGCTGCACTGCAGAATCTTGGTAAAAGTGATTCCATTGCATGACGATTTTGTAATCCCGTCAGGTGATCCTGCATAGCTTGTTTATATAGCTGTTCCTGCTGTGTTTCAACCTGATTGAAAAGATGTTTCATCATAATAAGATTTTTTACACGAACTAATAATTCTTCTTTAACGTAGGGTTTGACAATATAATCATTAGCACCGGAACGGAGTAACTCGACACGTCTTGATGTATCATCAAGACCTGAAACCGCCAGGATAGGCATTTTATAATTTTCTGGCGTTATTTCTCTAAGTGCACGAACAAAACCAAGACCATCTAATTGACCTTCAAGCACCACATCGGTAATAACCATATCATAGACTTCATGATTATTTTTATAAGCAATATAGGCTTCATCGGCACTAAAGTAATGATCAAAAGTGACATTACTGCATTTAAGATCGCGCATGGTTAATGTGGCGGCAGTTTTACTGTCCTCAACATAAAGAATATGCGCATTGATAGTACAAACTCGTCGAGTTAGCAGGGACTGAATATTGTTTGAAAGTTCATCAAGATTAGTACGTTCAAAAATCTCTGTTATACCTGCATTGTAAGCATCATGAGTCGATAATTTCATATCCATAGATGCCATCAGCATAATTGGAATATCATGATATTTTTTTATGCTACGAATAGCTCTTGCTAAGTCGATACCATTTTTTGTGTATTCAAGCTGGTAAGCAGTGCAAACAATATCTATGTCTTCTTCTTGAAGTCTTTCTATAGCATCCTGGTAGTTATGTGCAAGAGTAACAATAACATCTTCACCAGAAAATATGCGTGACAGTAAAGTTTGTTGAAGCCTTGAACGTTCTACTATTAAAACTTTCATATATTAAAGCCTTTTCATCAATATTAGAAGTTTAGACTATTTCTGGAAAAGTATTACAAATAGGTGTAAAAAATGTCATATACCAGTAAAAATGTGCTTTACTCTACTATTTTATGGCAGGTTAGATAAAGAATAGACTTAATGCAGGGATATAAGTAATGATAAGCACACAAGCCAGAAGAAGCAGCATCATAACAATTGTTGAGCGATAAATATAAAAAATCGATTTATTAAAGCGATAGCTGGCAATAAACAAATTCATTCCAACAGGCGGTGTAAGATAGCCTAACTGCATATTAGCAAGAAAAATTATCCCAAGGTGCACTGGATGAACACCAAAGCTGATTGCTACAGGAACAATCAATGGCGATATAATTACAATCGCAGAAAAAATATCAAGAATAGCACCTAATATTAATAGAAAAATATTTAATAATAATAAAAAAGTGATTTGACTATCAATATGATCTTGTATCCACTCAAAAAGTAAAATAGGAATCTCAGCATCAATCAGATAGTTTGTCATTGCCAGAGCGCAAGCAAGTATAAGAAGGATACCACCAATCATAGTCACTGAATTTTCAATAATTTTTGGCAGCTGGCTCAAGCTGACTTCTTTGTAAATAAAAACTTCAACAATAATAATATACAGTGCAGTGACCGCGGCGGCTTCCGACACTGCAAAAATACCTGAGAAGATACCTCCCAGGACGATAAATGGTAGTGGTAATTCCCAGATTGATTCACGTAACGCTGATAAGAGTTCTTTGTTGTTGTATTTTTTTTTGCTGACGGGTTGCTTTCTTGTTTGCCAGATACTCCAGCAAAATAATGTAACTATCATTAATAAAGTGGGTAAAATACCTGCCAGGAAAACTTGCTCTATACTGATATTTTGCTCCAAATTCAGCTGCTGCACTACAACAACGTATAATATTAATGGTAAAGAAGGCGGTAATAACAGGCCAAGACTACCAGATGTTGTAATTAAACCAAGCGAGAATTTTTCTGAATACCCCGATTCTTTTAAAGCTGGATAGAGCAGGGCTCCCAGGGCAACAATGGTTACACCAGTTGCGCCAGTAAATGCTGTAAATGCAGCACTTGCTAAGAGTGTTACCAATACCAATTGAGAGGGTATCCATCCCAATAGCGTACTGGAAAGTCTTACCAGACGATATGATGTATTACTTTCACTCATTAAAAAACCAGTAAAAGTAAACAGGGGTAGGGCTAACAGCAATGGTGTATTGGTAATACGGTAGAGTTCAATGGGAATGACTGTTAAGTCAATTTCCTGATAGGTAAAACCAATTATAGATACAGACAATATCAGGGTGAAAAGCGGGGCACCGAACCAGGCCAGAAGGAGTAAGGTGATAATTATGAAAAACAGCATTAATTCATCCTATCATATATTAATCTATAGAAGGCTGATCATCGACTTCTTGACCAGTAAGCAGAAGAATGACCAAACTAAAATAACGTAAACCCATAATGGTAAAACCAATAGGAATAATACTCACTGTGAACCAGATAGGAATGGCACCAAATGCTATGCCAGCATCTTCAAATTCCATAAAAAACAGATTAACACCATACCAGGCAACAACAAAACAAATTAGAGCAGTAAATAAATGAACAGTTGCTTTAACATATCGAAGAAGATTGCCGGATAAATACTTCAAGCCCAGATTCATATTGATGTGATGATTATTTCGACTAGCAAAAAGGGCGCCCATCATTCCAATCCAGAGTACAGTAATTCGCAAAAAAGTATCAGCCCATAAAATACCCTGATCAAAGAAGTTTCTTAAAATGATTTGTAAGACTGCAATCAAAAGAACTATTAAGAATGTTGAGACTAATAGTATTGATTCGATTTGTAATAATTTTTTACGCAATGCCTTGAAAAAATTGATGGCCGGATGAGTCATGTTTATGGCTTCACTATTCTATGAGCTGC
>JAPVVU010000207.1 GCA_028571885.1 Gammaproteobacteria bacterium
TACCTGCGGCACAGGTTCATCAGACACGCGTTCATTTTCCTGAGCAGCTTGCAGCATTAAATCTCGCGCCCTGGGAATGTCACTGCCGTAAGCCACACCCACAGAAATAATTAAGCGTGCAGTCGGATCTGAAAGTGACCAGTTTAATAGTTGCCCGGTGATAAACTCTTTATTGGGGACCAGCAATTCTTTTCTATCTCTGGTCATAATTGTCGTGGCCCGAATTTGTATTCGACTAACAACCCCCTCATTATCCCCTACCGAAACATAATCACCCACACGAATAGGGCGTTCAAAGAGAATAATAATGCCGCTGATAAAATTAGCAACAATTTCCTGTAAACCAAAACCAATACCAACACTTAAAGCCGCAAACAACCACTGAAAACGCGCCCAGTCAGCGCCAAGAATATTAAAGATACTAAAAAAACCAATACCTATAATACTATAATTGATTAAAGTCGTAATGGTATAACGGTTGCCCGAACTAACCGAAGTATTTTGTATTAATAAAATTTCAATAATAGCCGGTAAATGCCGACCACCGCTTATGGTAACAACAGCAATCAGAATAGCTAAGGCCAAATCACTTAAAGTGACCGGCAGTATTTTTTCCCCGCCATCAATTATACCCGTATGATGCCAAAGCACTACTTGTTCAAAAATACCCAGCGCAGGAAATAGATTGCTCCAGATAGCAATAAGCCCTGCAATGCCCAATATAAATAAAACCAGATTGAGTAACTGACTTGAGTCTTCACTCAACGACACCATGTCAATTTCAGGTTCTTCAAATTCAATCACATGTTCCCTGTCCTCAGAATCATTCCCTGGCGAATCAACATCTGCCTGTTTGCTTTTGAGTTCCTGAGCCAATTTGCGTTTTTCATAGGCAACCTGCAGTGCATATCGACGTCGGGTCAGTAATAACCAGCGTATCGACATTTGCTGCATAATAATCAAGGCAAAAATAAACCACACGGTGGAAACCAGACTGCTGGTCAGCTGCCCGGCAGTATACACATAACCTGCAATTGTCAGCGCCATCAAACTCATCGTGACCATTAAACTCAGAACAAACCAAAAAATCTGAAAGCGCGCAAATAAACCCCGGGGATTATTTTCAGCAACAATAGAAAGAAAGCCGGTGCCTGATTTAAGTAAACGGTATGAGAAAGTGGCAATAGTAAGTAATGTGACCAATAGTGCTAATCGTCCCAAACCACCATTGACAGAGGATTCACCTTTAGAAATTAAAACGGCTGTTATAAAAAGGGCAGGCAGCAAGCTTAGCATCAAGCGGCCCATTTCTTTACGCAGATTATCAATCATGCGCCTTGACCATTTAAAATGAATTTCTGCAACACCGCCGGGAATACAAAGATAACGGAATATTTGTAAGTAAAAAAGAGGCAGAATAATGAACAGCATGCCTGAAGCCATATCCTGAGAAAAATTTGAAACATCTGTCATTTTGGATAATTGCCAGCCGAATAAAAACAAAACAAGAGACCATGGCATTGCCAATAAAAGCGTATAATAAATAGCTTTAAAGGTGTGCAGCAGACTATCTTTACTAATACGTTTAGTTTTTTTACCGGTATTAATTAATAGCTCGTTAAAACGACGTTTTTTAATGAATAAAAAAACAACCAGTAATAATCCTGTGCCCAGGGGTATTGAAGAACTGAGCACATGGAATAAATCTTTAGAAAAAACACCCCATTTTGACGGCAATAAAAAAAACACAACCTGCCCTGGAATATCTTTAATATTATCTAAATTTAACACCGGGGCGCTGCGTAACCACAATAGATGCTCATCAAGTAATTCAGAATAACTGTCAGCCACAGACAGCAGTTTCTTTTCAGCAAAGTCCAGCTCCCCGATTGCACGAATATAAATTTCATTAATACTGATGGCTTTCTTCAATAAATTCTTGCGGGTTTTAAGTAATGCCCCTAAATCATCTCGAATCATTAACTGCGTATCAGGGGGAACATCTTTCATTAACACCAGGAGATACTCATCCCCTGTTTTAATATTGCGAAGTTCCTCCTGGAGTTGAATATGCTGCAGGCCTGATTCAGCAATTAATTTCTCTCTCTTTTTCAGCGCCTTCAGATATTTACTGCTATCGGGCAAGGCTTTTTTTTGTTCCAGAAGCACCTGACCCAGGATCTGACTTAGCCCGGCAATCTCCAATTTTCTTTTTGTACTGGCCTGTTCCTCTGATAGGCGCTTAGTTTCTTTATAGACAGCCTCATCACCTGATTCAATTTGACTAAGCTCTTGAGTCTTTAAACTAATTTCTTCACTTAAATCAGCATTTAACTTAGCAAACGACTGAATTAAAGCATGTTTTCCTTGTGCTTTAACCTCTTCTGCCTGGGTCATTTGCTGAGTTTTTTGTATTTCTACACTGCGATTTAGATCGACTTGCTGTTTCAGGATGCCGGCTTTTATGCCGATTTTTTTTAAATCATGATCAGATTTTTCTTTTTGCAGCTCGAGTAACTGCAAACGCACAGACTGACTTAATAACTGCAGGTCAAGCATTTTTAATTTACTGCGCAAATCTGTAATTTGACTATCCAGCAGCCATTGTTTTGATTTTTTTTGCTCTGCAGTACCATCGGTTGGAGTAAAGCTCTTATCTTCTATGCGCAGCTCAAGCGTCTGGTTCGCCTCAATAAGCTGTTTTCTAATTTCCGGTGCACTTTCCGTTTCATGTATCAGGGTTTGATTTAAATCACTGTTTTTTGCTTTAACCGCCTCAAGATTGGCCGATTCTGAAGCCAACAGCTGCTCTAGTTCAGGTAAAGCTAGCTTTTTTAGACTGTTTAAGACTTGTTCTGATGATTTTTCCTGTGCCTGCTTTTTTTCGAGCCTTGCCAACTTTTTTTCTAATACTTTAATTTTCTCAGGTGCCTGTTTAATTGCATCACGGTATACCTGACTTTTCTGATTATTTGTTTTTATTGAATCAAGAGAATCCAGCGTTTTTTGATAGCGCTCAAGCAATTGCTCTTTGGCTTTATCATCTAAACCTTTAATATTTTCTACTGCCTTAATTTTCTCCTGAACTTTTTTTTCATCCACCAGTTGTGCTTCCAGAGAAAAAGCAGTATTCATCAAGAAAAAGACACTAAAAACAAATAAAATTTGATAAATTCTCATAGGCGCTCAGTGTAAGTAAATTAATACAATGATTGACGAAAACGATTATTGTAATGAACATTGCGTCGATCATTGCAAATAGTCAGTCTCTATTATGACAGTGACAATAAGGGACTTCAAAAATATCTTAACCCATTTTAATTGATTAATCTGTTAACTTTGCTATAAAGGAGTAAGACTCCTTAAAAAGTGAATCATTATGAATAAAAACAATGAATAATAAGTTTTATTCTTTTTTACATCAGCAAATTTTATTAATGCTTGGCTTATCACTATTACCCGGGCTGGGTTATATATTTTTGGGCTGGCTGCACAATGTCATCATGCCGGCCCTTGTCTGGTATGGATTAGTCATTATCGCCTCTATCTGGGGATATCACCTGCATAAAGCTTTTCTTTATGACAGCATGACACGCAATGAATTACAGCAATGGTATAAAAAACTAAAATGGTTCTTCTACGCTATATTTTCCCTCTGGACTGTAATATTCCTCCTTTATTCTGGAGAAACAGTCAGTAAACTCCACTATATTGCTATTTTTACCCAGCTGGGTGCCTCGGTCGTTGCATCCACATTGTTATATTCTGATAAAAAACTTTATATCCCTATCATTATTATTTTGATGTTGCCATTAACGGTTTATTTTGCAGGCATCCAGGACTGGTATGGTTATGTTTTGTCTCTATTTGCCTATATTTTTATGGGTGTGCTGATTCATGCAGCTAATAGCAGCAACAAGCTATTATTGAAAACCTATTATCAGGCAACCCATGATCAACTAACCGGCTTATATAATCGAAATCATTTTATTGATGAGCTGAACAAAATGATTAATGTCTTAAAATCAACCGATCATTATTCCTACTTATTATTGATCGATCTGGATCATTTTAAGACTATTAATGATTCACTGGGACATGATGTAGGCGACAGTTTATTAATTGAAGTATCTGAGCGAATAAAACAGCAGGTCAGTGAACAACACACCCTGGCGAGATTAGGCGGCGATGAATTTATCATTATTGGCCCGGAATTTAATCATATAAAAGACTGTCAAAAAGCAGCATATGATTTTTCTGAACAATTACTGAAAAAAATTAAAGCCAGCTATATCATCCCCCCCCACCATCTTTATATTAGTGCCAGTATAGGGATCAATTTGTTAAGCAATAAGGATATCAAAATCAGCAATTTTGTTAAAGAAGCCGATATTGCCATGTATGAAGCCAAAGCATCTGGACGGGACGGCATAATTTTATTTAATGATGAATTTTCTAAACAAATTGAAAAACATCTGGAAGTTGAACGCCTGCTCCACTTTGCTCTGGAGAATGATGAAATTGAACTCAAATTTCAGCCTCAACAGGATCAGTCTAAAGCTATCATTGGCTGCGAAGTCTTAGCACGTTGGAATAACAAACAGCTTGGTAGTGTTTCACCCGCCGATTTCATCCCCATTGCTGAGCATACCGGTATTATCATTGAATTAGGCTTATACATCCTGGAAGAATCGATTAAAACGCTTAATGAATGGGAAAAAAAAGGTATCGCCCTAAAACAATTCTCTATTAACATTAGTATGAGACAAATTTTTCATCATAGTTTTATCAACGATGTGACGACACTTTGTAAAAAACACCTCAATCAATCCCTCTGCTCCAAAATCATATTTGAATTAACCGAAACCATTGTCGCCGAAGATATAGAAAAGTTAATTATCATTATGAATAAATTAAAACAATTGGGGATCAAGTTTTCAATGGATGATTTCGGCACGGGTTATTCTTCATTGAGTTACATTACTCAATTACCCATCGATGAACTTAAAATTGATCGTTCTTTTGTCAGTAATTTAAATGCCAATGAGCAAAATAAAGCCATGGTTACCAGCATTCTGAATCTGGCCAAAACATTTAAACTGAATATTGTTGCAGAAGGTGTTGAAACATCAGAACAAATTGAATTTCTTGCAAAAAACAAATGCGATATTTTACAGGGTTATTATTTTTCCAAACCCATCAGTAGTAATGACTTTGAGACTTTATATTTTAATCAAAATTTACCATTTTGAAAATCATATTAAATTTTATAAGTACATTACTTTTTGACAAATGTACTGTCTAAAAAGTCTTTGGGAGTAAATGATGCATTTAATTTACCCGAATCAGCATTTCACATTATGATTTTCAGTTTGAAAAGACACATTCATAGGTTTAAAAATAGTTTTAGTAATATTTTTTTTAATTTGTGGAATAATTTGATCTGACAGTAATTTTAGTCTATTGATATAGTATAAATAATTTTAAGAGAAAAAATATGAAAAGAATAATTATCAGCGCTTTATCTATTCTTTTGACACTGAGCGTACCCGGTGTGCAAGCCGATAGTTCATTGGATAAGCTTTATCCAAATCGAAAGTTTTACCCTCAGCTTAAATATATTTCAACAGAACAAATGATAAATGCAGTAGCAGCAAAAAAGTACAACATTGTAGATGCCAGACCAGCTCTTGGATATGAGATATTACATATCAAAGAAGCTGAAAATTTTTCTGCAGGTGATAAATACTTTAATGAAAAACTAATGGCACTTATAAATAAAAATGATAAACCAATAGTCTTTTACTGTGGAGGACTAGCTTGTTTGA
>JAPVVU010000208.1 GCA_028571885.1 Gammaproteobacteria bacterium
AAGCAAAGGCAGTGTTTCTTTAAAGATTCGTCCTTTGGATAGCGCTATCGTCAGGGTATCACTCATTTATTAATCTCTTCTTTCTTTTTTAACTTATTTTTCGGCTTTCAGCCGGGCACCCGGCGGATTGAAGCACCTAATTGCAATAATTTTTCCTCGATGCACTCATAACCACGATCAATGTGGTAAATCCTTTCAACTTCAGTTTCACCATCAGCAATTAATCCGGCAATAACCAGGCTAGCAGAAGCACGTAAGTCAGTTGCCATAACAGGTGCTGCGGTCAATCTGTCAACACCCTTGATTATAGCAGTATTACTTTGCAGGTTTATGTTAGCGCCCATTCTTTGCAATTCCTGAATATGCATAAAACGATTTTCAAAGACTGTTTCAACCACAGAACCAGTATCATCAGCAATGGCATTAAGCACACAAAATTGTGCCTGCATATCAGTTGGGAAAGCAGGATAAGGTGCCGTGCGAAGATCGATAGAAGTCGGTCGCTTGCCTTTCATATCAAGCGTGATCCAGTTATCACCGACTTCAATCTCTGCACCTGCTTCAGTCAGTTTATCCAGTACAGCATCCAGATAATCAGGACAGGTGTCTTTGAGCTTAATTTTACCGCCAGTGACTGCGGCTGCTACAAGATAAGTACCGGTTTCAATTCTATCCGGCATGACATTGTGTTTAGTGCCCGATAATTTCTCAACACCTTCGATGGTTATCGTATCGGTACCGGCACCGGTAATTTTTGCTCCCATCGAATTCAGAAAAACGGCTAAATCGACCACTTCAGGCTCACGTGCAGCATTCTCAAGAATGGTCGTACCCTCAGCCAATGTTGCAGCCATCAGCAGGTTTTCAGTGCCCGTAACCGTCACCAGATCCATAACGATTTTTGCCCCTTTGAGGCGTTTAGCTGTGGCTCGAATATAACCATTTTCAACGACAATATCAGCACCCATGGCCCTTAAGCCTTTGATATGCTGATCAACTGGTCGAGAACCAATCGCACAACCACCCGGCAGGGAAACTTCAGCTTCGCCATAGTGAGCGACCAGAGGACCCAGTACTAAAATAGAGGCACGCATGGTTTTAACTAATTCGTACGGTGCAACATACTTATCAATCGTACGGGTATCGACCTCGACATTAAGCGTTTCATCCACTGTAATGGAAACACCCATACGCCCCAGTAGTTCCAGCGTTGTCGTTATGTCATGTAAGTGCGGCACATTGCCGATTGTGGTTGCATCATCCGCTAATAAGCAACCCATAATAATGGGCAATGCTGCATTTTTAGCCCCGGAAATCCGAATTTCACCATCCAGACGACTGCCACCTTTAATGAATAATTTATCCATCGAGTACTACCAAACCTTTAGGATTGAACAAAACAGAGTATTTTACCCCTTTTTCTAGCGATAGTCACTGTAAATAAAGCATTCTCAGCAAAAAAAGGGCCATGAAATATCACCGGGAGAGTCAAGAAAAAAGCGCCTGGAGAACTTATCCGAGAGAAAAGAATGTTATTTGCTCAGCCAACTCTTAATTTACTGGCAGTTTCCCACTCTTTGGGGGTATAGGCCTTGATACTGAGTGCGTGAATTTCACCACTGGTAATCTGGCTATTAACAGTTGCATAAACCATTTGTTGTTTTTTTACAGCGCTTAAGCCAGCAAATTTATCTGAAATAACAGTTGTATCAAACATTCCATTTTCACCATTAACAATCACTTGCGCAGATTCAAAACCAGCTTCAATCATTGCCTTAATTTCATCAGTTGTCATTTTTTTATCTCTTTTTCAGGTGCCCCAGCGGTATTTTACTCACCGGGGCTTTTTGAGGAAAGTGTCAGTGAAAGACATTCACCAGTTAAATTGAAGAGTAGGCATGAAATCAATCAGCACCTGAGAATTCCCAGTGCTTATTTTTCTGGTTTTTCTGCCAGCGGCAGAATTTCATTTAGGCCGCTGATACGAGCGATTTCATACATCTGTTCAGGCAGATTTAAAAAAGTAATTTGTTTACCTTCCTGTTCAGCCTCGCGATACCATTCAACTAACAGTGCTAAACCTGAACTATCAGAACGTTCAAGTTGCGACAGGTCAATATCCAGAACATCAGTTTCGTCAGTAAATAATGAAATTTTATGTTTTTCCCAAAGCTCAGGCACAGTCTCAAAATTTAGCTGACCTTTGAGTATGTAGTGCCCGGATGCGATTTTTTCAAGTTGTGCCGTCGTAGTTTTTTCTGTCATGTATACTTTATCAGTCTTTTTCATAGCAAATCACTTTAAACAAAAGCAGAGTTATTTTTCTTCTCTATCAGACTGACTGAAAAGAAACTGACTAATCAGTTTTTCCAGAACAATGGATGATTGTGTCAGACGAATAACGCTTCCATCTTCAAGAAAATCAGGTGCGCCGCCAGGTTCAATACCAATATATTTTTCACCCAGCAGGCCTGCGGTATAAATGCCTGCTGAGGAATCAACAGGCACTTCATTGAAACTTGAATCAAGCGTCATTTCCACAACCGCCTCAAACGTAACCGGATCCACAGAAATATTGATCACGCGTCCCACGTTAACACCCGCAATTGCAACGGATGAACGCCTTTTCAAGCCACTGATATTATCAAAATTTGCAGTAATCGTATATTGCTTACCAGAGCTGAAACCACCCACATTACTGACATTCACCGCCAATACAAGCAATGCTGCAATACCTGCAGCAACAAAAATTCCAACTGAAATTTCTAATATTCTTGAGTTAGACATAGCTAGATTTCCACTTTAATTTATTTTCTTTCCACTTAATTGTTTGATATTCATTTCCCATCAGACAATTAACATTCTTTAGATTAAAAGATGAATACGCTGAGTAATTACAAAAGTATTTACTCTAACATTAGAGCTGTTAGTAAGAAGTCCAGCCCCAGTACAACTAACGCTGAATAGACTACCGTCCGGGTTGTTGCCCGGCTGACACCTTCTGACGTTGGTATACAGCTATAACCTTCATAAACCGCAATCCATGTGGTGACAATGCCAAAAACAAAACTCTTAATCACACCATTTACAATATCCTGATCAAAATCTACTTTTTCCTGCATTTGAGACCAGTAAGAGCCTTCATCAACACCCAATAAATCCACCCCGACAAGATAACCGCCAAAAATACCCACAGCACTGAACAGAGCCGCCAGTAACGGCATACTGATGATGCCAGCCAGCAATCGGGGCGCCAGAATCCTGTTAACCGGATTCACAGCCATCATCTCCAGACCCGATAATTGTTCAGTTGCTTTCATTAAACCAATTTCAGCAGTTAAAGCCGAACCTGCGCGACCGGCAAACAATAATGCGGTAACAACGGGTCCCAACTCACGAACAAGTGATAGTGCGACAATAACACCCAAAGATTCCTCTGCGCCAAAATCAACCAGCGTATTATATCCCTGAAGCCCCAGAACCATACCGACAAAAAAGCCAGAGACAATAATAATCAGCATGGAACGAACACCAACAGAATAGAGTTGTTGTAAAATCAAACCCGGGCGTAGAAACAGTGGCACAATAGCCAAAAGTGTCTGTATGAATAACAGGACTTCTCTTCCCAGACGAGCATAAAACTCAATGGTATTTTTGCCAAGTTGTGCAAACCAGTCAAACATTTTTATTATCTTATCTTTTTTTGAGTAAGGGGCAGCTTAAGTTTCAGCAGGAGCTCAAGGCTTATATTTAATACCGAAGCAAAATAATTATTGTTCAATTTATTTGCCCTGCCAACATGTCATCTTTATAAGAACGAGAGGGATAATGAAATGGAACCGGACCATCGGCCTCACCGTGAACAAATTGATTAATCCAGGGTGAATCAGATTCATTCATTTCTTGCGGGCTGCCATGACCAATGATTTTTCCCTGAGAGATAATATAAATTTTATCTGCAATGGCCAGAGTTTCCTGAATATCATGGGAAACAATCACACTGGTCAATTCCAGAGCATCATTCATAGAGCGTATTAATTCAACTAATACGCCCATAGAAATAGGATCCTGCCCGGTAAAAGGTTCATCATATAGAATCATTTCCGGATCAAGTGCAATTGCCCTGGCTAAAGCAACACGACGCGCCATACCTCCAGACAACTGACTCGGGTTTAAATCACGTGCCCCTCGAAGCCCCACAGCCTGTAATTTCATAAGAACCATATCGCGAATCATCACTTCAGGCAGCTCGGTGTGTTCGCGCAGAGGGAATGCAATATTATCAAAGACCGTCATATCAGTCAGCAGCGCACCACTTTGAAACAGCATGCCCATCTTTTTTCTAACGTCATAGAGTTTTTTGGTTTTCATGGCTGGAATGTTCTCGCCATGAAAGTGTACAGTCCCTTTTTGGGGTTTTAGCTGGCCGCCAATAAGCTTTAACAGGGTTGTTTTTCCTGTGCCGCTGGGACCCATAATAGCAGTGACTTTCCCTTTTGGGATATCAATATCAATACCATTAAAAATCTTGGAGTGACCACGAGAGAAATGCAGATCTCTTATACGAACTATATTGTTATCAGCTTCCGGCATAGTTATAGCTATATTCCATTCTATATTATAAAAGTAGGGTTACCTGAAAACACACCTTGTTTCTGTTACACAAGCGACTAGCAAAGTATAATGAAAGTGATCAGACAAATACCTGTTGGCATCTATAAACAGCCATGAATTATAACAAAGAATATAACGTATCTCTAGTACAGATTCAGGCGGATCAATAAATAAATTTTCAATTCCACTTAACGCATTCAAATCACATCATGCTCTCCAGTAAAATCGCATTACGGCAGTTTTCCAAGGCATTATGGGCGGAGGAAAAAAGAATATTTACAGATTCATATCCCTTTGAGATGGCATACAGGCTGATTTTTTCTATCAGTTTTCTTAATTCAATGGCTGCAATTTTTTGCTCGTTCTCTTGCATATTCTCTTGCTGAGTATTCACTATACAGAGCAGACTCTCACCCCATTTCTCTGTTTCCTTATTTTCAATACTAATGATTTCTGACAACAGGCAGCCAAATTTTGTACCACAGTCCATCTTCTTCGCTGCTTCATTCATCTTATCTAAATTTATAAAATGACAGAGATTAAAACCTTTTTTTTGAATATCAAATAAGATTTGCTGAGTATTCTCAGCAAGCATTGAGATATCAGTCAATAGAAAAAAGTCGTCCCCAAGATCATCGCTAAATTGAGTTAATTCCTCAATAATCTCATCTGGAGTGGTTGTCATTGTTTCCAGCGGTGTTGAAAAAGGCAGTTCAGATAAACTGCTTAGAAGCAATTGAAATTCATTACTATAATATGCAAGTCGCCAGTCTTCAGGTAAATCCTCCGGGAAAAATTTTTCAATAAGTGATGTATTGTTCAAATGTGTCACACCAAAGCGGAGTTTACAGGATGACGCCTGTCTGTTTTTTGAAGTCAATGATATACCTTGTTTTAAGCATGCATAAATCAGTGAAAATATCCGATTATGCCAATGATAAATAGTAGAATGTTGAATATTACCAACTTCGAACAATTTAAAAAACAACTTCACGATTAACTTTAAAATATCGATACATAAAATTTATTATGTAGGATTAAAGCCACAATTCAACTCATTGATTTTAAATGTATTTTTCACTTTTGTTGTTATTTGTCAACTTTTTGTTATTCAACTATTTATTTATATGCTGATTTTTACTATTATACTTGGATCCTATCCGGGGATTTAGTTTAAATAATAACCAAACAATAAACCGTAAAACTATGATAT
>JAPVVU010000209.1 GCA_028571885.1 Gammaproteobacteria bacterium
AAAAAAGGGGATATAAGTTAATAATTTACTCCCTTCAGTCCCCCTCTACTAAAAGCAGGTGCCCTGCCAGCAGTAGATACCGCGAGGCAAGGCAAAAAAGGGGGAAGCAAAAGAAGCAGATAAACACTCGTTAGTGCTGATCAGCAGTCCCACCGATTGATTTATCATCAGATGGATCTTTTTTCTCGCTGCTATCTTGTGTATCAGTCTCATTTTCACTACTGACACTGGAACCACCATCTTTATCAGAATAGTCAATATCAGACCACCCTTTGGGTTCGCGAGGATCCTTCCCGGCCATGATGTCATCAATCTGAGCACGATCAATTGTTTCATACTTCATCAGAGCAGCCGTCATGTTGTGGAGCTTATCAATATTATCCTTCAGTATCTGCTCTGCTCTTTCATAGTTGCTATCAATAATGCTGCGGATTTCTTCATCAATGATATGAGCGGTTTCATCCGAAACATTTTTATGCTGAGTCACTGAGCGCCCTAAAAAGATTTCACCTTCTTCTTCTGAATAAGACAGCGGACCCAGTTTCTGTGACAGACCCCATTTAGTCACCATATTGCGAGCCAAATCAGTTGCTCGTTCAATATCATTGCTGGCACCCGTTGTCACCAAATCAGAGCCATAGACGAGTTCTTCTGCAACCCGGCCGCCAAACAGGCTGGAAACCTGACTATTCAATTGTTCTTTGCTCAGACTATAGCGATCTTCCTCAGGCAGGAACATGGTCACACCAAGTGCCCGGCCGCGAGGAATAATGCTCACTTTATAGACAGGATCATGTGATGGCACCAGAAGTCCAACAATGGCATGTCCTGATTCGTGATAAGCCGTCATTTTCTTTTCTTTGTCTTTCATTACCATGGATTTGCGTTCTGAACCCATCATAATTTTATCTTTGGCCTGCTCCAGGTGTGCCATTGTTACCGTACGGGCGTTTTCCTTAGCGGCAATTAAAGCGGCCTCATTAACAAGGTTAGCCAGATCAGCACCTGAGAATCCTGGTGTACCACGGGCAATATATTTAGGCTGCACATTATCATCAATGGGTACTTTTCGCAGATGCACCTTGAGAATATGTTCACGACCTCTTATGTCAGGTAATGGTACAACGACTTGACGGTCAAAACGACCAGGGCGTAATAACGCCGGATCAAGTACATCAGGACGGTTGGTTGCAGCAATGACAATCACACCTTCATTACCTTCAAAACCATCCATTTCAACCAGTAACTGGTTCAAAGTCTGTTCACGTTCATCATGTCCGCCACCCAGGCCGGCACCACGATGACGACCGACAGCATCAATTTCATCAATGAAGATAATGCAGGGTGCATGCTTTTTGGCTTGCTCAAACATATCACGAACACGTGAAGCGCCGACACCAACAAACATCTCCACAAAATCTGAACCGGAAATGGTAAAGAACGGGACTTTGGCTTCACCCGCAATGGCTTTAGCCAGCAAGGTTTTACCTGTACCGGGACTGCCCACCATTAAGATACCACGGGGTAATTTACCACCCAATTTGGTGAATTTAGCCGGATCTTTCAGGAATTCAACCAGTTCACTCACTTCTTCTTTGGCTTCATCACAACCAGCCACATCAGAAAAGTTCACTTTAATCTGGTCTTCACCCAATAACTTAGCCTTACTTTTACCAAAAGACATAGCACCGCGACCACCGCCGCCGCCTTGCATCTGGCGCATAAAATAAATCCAGATACCGACTATCAATAATATAGGGAAAGAAGAAATGAATAGTTGTACCAACAAACTTTGCTGTTTGGGCGGCTCACCAACAATTTTCACCGTATTGTCCAGCAGGACACCGATCAAGGCACGATTATCAGTTTCAGGGCTATAGGTAGTAAAATGTTTACCTTCCAGAGTGTTGCCGGAAATCACTCGACCTTCAATTTTGACTTCACTGACGGTGCCCCGTTCAACACTTTGAATAAAATCAGAATAGCTCATTTCTTTTGGCCCCGTTGTCGGGGTGAAATTGCTAAAGACCGACATCAGGATGATACCGATGACCACCCAAAGCAAAATATTTTTTGTCATTTCGTTCAAAACGAATACTCCAACGTTTTTATGTTAGTTATGGTTTCGTGCTAGTTTCGTGCTAGTTATGCAGCCGTTCTTTATATTACAAAAGTTGTATTACAAGTGTCTGTGTTATCAGTATCAACCCTTAAATCCTTTGGCTAATAAATAAACCTCTGAAGAACGAGATCTTGATGCATCCGGTTTACGGGTGATGACCTTTTGATAACGCTGCCTTAATTCGGCCAGCAGCGGCTGAAAGCCTTCTCCCTGAAACACTTTCATTAACAGTGCTCCCTGGGGCTTTAATACTTGATCCGCCAGATCAATTGCTAATTCAAGCAAGTACATGCTCTTGGGCTGATCCACCGCCTTTACCCCTGTAACATTGGGTGCCATGTCCGAAATTACAAGATCAACAGGCTCATTATTTAACACCTTTAGCAATTCATCCAGTACTGAGTCCTCTTGAAAATCGCCCTGAATAAATTCAACCTGAGCCAGTTGATCCATTGGCAATATGTCCAATGCCACTACTTTACCTTTACTGCCAACAAATTGCCGCGCAACTTGTGACCAGCCTCCCGGTGCAGAACCCAGATCAACGATATTCATTCCCGGCTTAATAAGCCTGTCCTTTTCCTGAATTTGAAGCAGTTTATAAGCTGCTCTGGAACGATAACCATCCTGTTGTGATTTTAAGACATATTGATCTTTAAAATGTTCCTGTAACCATTCAGAACTGCTCTTACTTCGTGCCATTTACATACCTTTAGCCAAAAAAAAGCCCTTAGCGCCAGAAAACAAAAGCCTTTAGCTCCGGAAAAAAAAAGCCCTTAGCTTCGGAAAACAGATGAAATATTAATTTTACCGTGAAACACGGCTTGGTACACGTTATAATTGCCAATTTACAATAAAAGTATATCGAAAGAGTCTATTAGGTCACCAAACATATGTCACTAAACAATAAACAAATCCGCTTTTTACGCGCTCAAGCCCATTCTATGAAACCGGTAGTGCTTATTGGCAGTGCTGGATTAACCGATAATGTTATCAATGAAATCAACCAGGCTCTGGATGACCACGAACTCATCAAAGTACGCGTCAATGCTGAGGATAGAGATAAAAAAAGTAAGATGATTGACTCAATTATTCGCCAAACTGAATGCATACATATACAAACAATTGGCCACATCGGCATTTTTTATCGTCAAAATAAGAAAAATCCTGTTATTGAGTTTCCAAAAACGTAGGACTTCAGCTAATAAGGGCTAAGTTCGGGGGTTATAAACAAGCAGGATTAGAGCAAACAGACAGTTCAGCATATAGAGGGCTGTGGCAATACCGTGTAAACGATTAAATTCAGCACCAACCGATAAACCAGCCTGCTTTAATGCCGCCATCTGCGGCTGTATTAAAAATTCACCGGCAATCACCAAAAGCAACATAATAACTATCAGCCAGAAGCGCTTGCTGGTTTTAAATGATTCTGCTCGTCTCAATTCCGACAATAACAAGACCGGGCCGCAAAACAGACCAATGAAACTGACAGCGGTAAACATTTTACCCGCCAGCATGCCGGCTAATTGCCTGTCATCCAGACTGCCGAATAATGTGGGTGTCACCAGAAAACCAATCGTCCAAAGCGCACCGATCCATATTGTCAGGAGAATTTTTTCTCCGCCGGTTTGAATTAAGGCTTGCTTAAAATAGTTTTTACCGCTTGTTTGTATTGACATTTTATTGATACTAACAATGATTAAATGTATTTCACGGCCACAATTTCAAGTTCTTTTTCGCCATTTGGCGCTTTAACGATTGCAACATCATCCACTTCTTTACCAATCAATGCCATGGCAACGGGTGATGAGACAGAAATTTTACCCGCTTTAATATCAGCTTCATCTTCACCGACAATCTGGTAAGTGATTTCTTTATCTGCCTCTTCATCATACACAACAACCGTTGTGCCAAATATCACTCGACCTGTATCTTTCATCGTAGTGACATCAATGATCTGAGCATGCGATAACTTACCTTCGATATCTTTAATACGTCCTTCAATGAATCCCTGTTCTTCACGGGCGGCATGGTATTCTGCATTTTCTTTTAAATCACCATGTTCACGCGCTTCAGCAATTGCCTGGATCACTTTAGGCCGACGTACTGACTTCAGTTCTCTCAATTCAGTGTTTAAATTATCTGCACCAGATTTGGTAAGAGGTACTTTACTATTCATTTGTTCTATTTTCCTTTGAGAGCTTAAGCTGAAGGCTGTTTGTGTATATCCTGGAGGCGGTAAACTTCAACATCCCCTTCATGAATACCATCTATCATCATGGCTTCACAAAGTGCGTCTGCAGCGGCAATCGTCGTTGCATAGGTCACTTTGTGCTGTAATGCCTGACGACGAATCATTGAAGAATCTTCAATGGCTTTTTTGCCTTCCGTGGTATTAACAATCAGATTAATTTCATCATTTTTTATCATATCAACGATATGAGGGCGACCTTCTTTTACCTTGTTCACCATCGTTGTTTCTATCCCATGTTCTGCTAATAAGCGATGATTACCACTGGTCGCAAGCACATTAAAGCCCAGAGACTGGATTTTTCTTGCCAGGTTTATCACTTTGGGCTTATCTGCTTCACGTACACTGATAAAGGCATTGCCACCTGTTGGTAATACCACACCTGCTGATAATTGCGATTTACCAAAGGCTTCACCAAATGTCTTACCCATACCCATCGCTTCACCCGTGGATTTCATTTCAGGACCTAATATTGGATCAACACCTGGAAATTTAATAAAGGGGAAAACAGACTCTTTAACAAAATAAAAACCCGGTTTCGCCTCTTCCAGCTGGTTCTGTTCTTTGAGTGATTTACCGGTCATACATAAGGCTGCAACCTTGGCTAATTGAACGCCCGTTGCTTTAGAAACAAACGGCACCGTACGTGATGCCCGGGGGTTCACTTCCAGCACATAAATATCATCACCTTTGATAGCAAACTGAGTATTCATCAAACCAATAACACCCAGTTTCATAGCCATACGAGAGGCTTGATCGCGCAATCTATCCTGAATTTCGTCGGATAAATTATAAGGTGGAATTGAGCAGGCAGAGTCACCTGAGTGAACACCAGCCTGTTCAATGTGCTGCATAATGCCGCCAATAAGGACATTTTCACCATCACAAATTGCATCAACATCCACTTCAACTGCATCATCCAAAAAGCGATCCAGCAATACGGGCGCGTCATTAGAGACCGCGACAGCAGTACTCATATAACTGCGTAATTCATCTTTGTTATAGACGATTTCCATACCGCGTCCGCCTAATACATAGGAAGGACGAACCACCAGAGGGTAGCCCACTTCTTCAGCCAGTACGACGGCTGATTCTGCATCACTGGCAGTACGGTTAGGCGGCTGTAATAAATCCAGTTCTTCAATCATTGCCTGGAAACGTTCACGATCTTCTGCCAGATCGATAGAATCGGGTGAAGTACCAATAATGTTTGCACCCGCCGCTTCCAGAGCACGGGCCAGTTTCAATGGTGTCTGCCCCCCATATTGGACAATCACGCCCTTAGGCTGTTCCAGATCAATCAGTTCCAGCACATCTTCCAGAGTCAGAGGCTCAAAATAGAGCCGATCAGAGGTATCATAGTCAGTAGAAACGGTTTCAGGATTACAATTCACCATAATGGTTTCAAAACCATCATCCCGACAGGCATGAGCCGCGTGAACACAGCAATA
>JAPVVU010000210.1 GCA_028571885.1 Gammaproteobacteria bacterium
CGGTGATCTGAAAAAAATCTTTGGTGCCTGGGAAATTTTGCCAACACCACGAACCGGCCAACATCTGGTGATTTATGAATCTTATGTCGATCCCGGTGGTCTGATACCTTTAGGACTTATCCGCTGGCGCAGCAAGCAAAAAGCCGGAGCCATGGCGGAGAGGCTGCGCAGCTGGATAGAGGGGCAGCCATTGCAGGATAACGCAGGAAAGGACAGCTAAGCGATGAACAGTACCATGAATCAGACAGCCGAGCTGATGATATATAAAAATGAACCCCTGATGTGTCTGATCACTCGTTGTCGTCATAGCAACCCCATCAGCCTCGGAGTGGCATTCTTTGTAATCATTTCCATGCCCTTGACCATCTGGGCAGTGTTATCGCAAACCCGGGAGCAATATGGGGAACACTTTGTCACCTTCTTGCACAATATAAGCTGGTCCGTCTCTATTATTTATCTGTTTCCATTTATTATCGCCCTGACCCTCAAGTACTACCAGGCGATTCCGGAATTGTTCCAGTATCTGTTTGCCCGGTTGCAGAATCCGGATGAGGAGAAACAAGCCAGATTTTTCGAAGAAATTGGGCAAAAGTTTAATGATAAATGGTCAACAGGCATTATCCTGTTCATTTCCATTACCTTGAACTTCGTCTATTTTTATCAGACCCTCAATGATGATATGCGCTGGTTATCTACCGGCACCATACTTCAGAACCTGTTGCATACCAAACTGGGTTTCAGCCCGGTAGGATTCTATGCCCAGATTATCCAGATTTTTCTGATCTACTGGATCCTGGTGTTGATATGGAAAGGTTTTGTTTTTGCATGGGCCCTGCATCGCTTTTTTAAATCCGAACATCACGATATTGTCATAGACCCGCTGCACCCGGATGATTGCTGTGGTCTGAAACCTATTGGCAATGTTGCTTCTATATTGAATCTGATCCTGTTTCTCATTGGCTTCTACCTGTCACTACGGGTCATCGACAAAATCCTGTTCCAGAATTCTCACGTATTTGAAGACATCGGCAATCCCATGATGCTGGGTGGTTACTTGATCCTGGCGCCGCTGTTGTTTTTTTTGCCCTTACGCGCGGCCCACAAAAAAATGTTGGAAGTCAAGCAGGCATTTATTCTGCCGGTGAGCAAACGCTGTGAACAATTGTTTCAGGAGCTGGGAGAGATCAAGCTGGATAAACAGAGTCATGAAACCATCAGTTCACTGGAACAAATGGAAAAAATGTGTCTGAAGATGGAGCGAATCATTCCGGTCTGGCCATTTGATTTTAAAAATATTCTGGCTTTTTTAGGCACCATCATCGTGCCATTGCTGCCGGTTATTTTACCGTTTCTGATACAGTTTCTGATGGGGGAAAGCTGATTTGCGCTACTCTCTTCATTGGTTAAGAACAAGAAACATCAGTCTAATGAGAAAGGTTATTAAGAAAGTATGGCCGCGAGGTTGGCCCTATCGCGAAGGGGATTAGTCCATAGGTCAGGAGCGACATTCCTCAAAATTATGTCAATTGCTGCTTTTTGAGCTGAATTCAACTTTTGGAAAATTAGCACTTTGGGACTAGAGTGTGTGAAAACTAAATCCATAACTTTAGTATAAAAAGCATAAAACAGCGTTTAGGTATCAGGCTAAGAAAAAACAAAAAATTCAAACCATCCAGGCCAATACCCGTTTGATTGAAATTACCACCAAGGCAAAAGCGGAAAGGAAAAAGATTGAGGCGGAGGAATTCAAATTGTGGATGTCCGCGCTTTAGCGTCAATTGAATCGTAGTGAGGATGACTAAGATGCAGTGACTTAGACATCCGCAGTAGATTTAACTGAGTTTTTTAGGATTAATCCACCCAACCCAGTACGTTGCGAATTACCGACCAACGAGGCTGTTGATTAACAGTCGACTTACCAAGAATCCAGTAATCATAATAGCGCTGAAAATCTCCTTCCTTTTTCTTCAGGTCCATCCAGGCACTGAAAAATCCAGCAAATTGCTGGCTATTTTTGGCCATGGCAAAACTCAGTGGAGCTGTGAAGGTACCTGGGCGCGGAACAACCACCGAAAATTCCGGATGTAACAGAGTGAGTGCAGAACCACCCTCGGCAGACACCAGTACAGCATCATAAAAATCAGTATCATCATCAAACAATACATCCAGTGAATCTACACGCATAATACTGGCATTTGGGTAGTCCTTAATCATCTTGTTAAAGAAGTAGCTTGTTTGGTCAGTCCCAATTACAGCAATCGTCAGCCCCTCACTGGCTTGAATCGTTTCCATCTCAGCAAAACCCTGGCGATCATAATCTCGTACCAGAAAGGCAGCAGTAACACTCATGTAGGGTGTTGGAAAAAGCACCTTACGTAGATTTTCGCTGGTCAGTACCATAGAAGTGCCAATTATATCTACCGTACCATTATCCAGAGCTTTGGCGTAATCATCTGGTTCTATTGGTATAAACACAGGTTTGATCCCAAGATCCCTGGCCAGAGAGTACATAAGTTCTATATCAAGTCCCACCAGTGCGGCATCATCATTGATATAAGAAAAAGGCAGTTTATCCCCTAAATAACCAATGCGGATCTCGCCACGGGCTTCAATGCGATCCAGCACCGGAGCCTTCGGCTCCTTATCCTGGCTAAGATCTGGAATATTATCGTAGACAATAAACTTATCCGGGAGAGATTCCATCAATGGCATCGAAGTAAGCACCTCATCCTTATTATAGGCGTTGCTCACTGCAGTCTCAAAATAGAAGCGCGACAATAGCATACTGCCAATCAGCAAGCCTAGCGAGGTTACGGTCAGTAATACCACCCTGGGCCAGATGACCTTTAGATGCCCAGTCAATGATGACACGACCAGCAGCGTAAAGCATAACAAATTCATCGCCGCTAACAGTGTTGCGGTACGGCCGTTGATAATTCCCGTAACCACATATAACTGGTACATATCGGATGGGATACGCATCAGATCCAGCATGAATGGCAATGCGATATCAACTCCGCCAAAGAAACTCATCAGGCCGGAAAAAATGAATTGTGGATAACTACTAAGAGTCATCTCATTGCCAGAGAACCATCCGGCAAACAGGAGGAAAAATAACATGATCAGCTTACCAATATTAGGAAAGTTGAATGAGACAGGGATCAGCACCTCGACATAAGCATCGGTATTATCATCACGCATGCCATAATCTGCAAACAACTTCTTGCTGCCCTCGGTCAATACCGGCAGCACAACGAACAGATTACCCGTGGTAAATGCTGTCACTAAGGCATCACGCGAAATTTGCAGAATATCCTTATATTTGAATGGTGTGATTGCAGCAACCAACCTCGGCAACACCCAAAAAGTCAGGATTAGACAGGCGACATTAAAGATGATCAGGTATACCTGCAGCTTGGATAACTCATCCACCAGCATAGTGCCGGCAGCATTTGCTGAAATAGCAAATACACCGATTGGAGTGAGTTTAACAATCATACCTGAAACCTTAGCCAGTGCCTGAGCGATGATATGGAGGTTATCCATGAAGGGTTTTTTGTCGCCGATACCAATTAATGCAACACCCACTGCAAGGGCAAAAATTACTACTGCTGGAATCAGATTTTCGGACATAGAATAAAATGGGTTGGAAGGAATATATAATTGCAAAAAATCCGGTGGAGGTGGAAATTCGACCAGTGAAGCGCTAAAAAAAGAAGCTGATTCCCACTCTGGAAAGCCCAGTTGCATCAACATAATAAATGCGAATGCGATAAGCCAGGTAACAAGTAACAACACGCCCGCCTTGACAGCCAGTAACCCGGCAGTTTCATAACTCATACTGCCAATACCTAGAATCAGTGATACCAGGATGTACGGCAGGATGGTCATCTGCAACAACTTGATAAAGCCATTTCCGATGATTTCCATAAACCCGACCAATTCACCAAAGAAGATACCAGTGAGAATACCAAGTACCATGCCGACGAGGATAGCTGAGGATAGACTAAGACGAAAACGCAGGCTACGGGCCCCTTTTTCGGCTTCCATAGAATTCATCGGAGAAGATTCATCCATTTGTATTTATTTCCTTGAATATTAAAGGGTTGGTGCATAGGATAATTTTTGCATATTGACGTACCGCACAGGTACGGGCAGAGTATTAATTTTACCATTAACAGCCTGGTTTAATCGATATATTTTATCATAATTGTGTCAATCAAGGGTGTCCAATCAAAGGAGGCAGAGTGATTGATTTTATATCCCTTAAAAAAATTTATAATTTGGAAAGTTCATCATGTACCATTCTCTATATTTTGAAAAAAAAAGAGCAAGAAAAGCTGGTATAAAAATAAAATTTCAGGCAATAGCCATTCTACAAACTTGCTGCATGGCATAGATTTCATTATGTTGTTTTGTTCAGACAGGGATGGGGTCAGTGCAAGAAAACTTTGATTGAAAACTACTGACTGTTTCCAGCCAGGTTGCTTCATCTAATCCGAATTGATGTAATATTTTAGGCGTGGTTTCGGGTATGTAGCCTTTCTTTTTGGGGTTTACAACGCCCCGTCCAATCGGTTAGTTCAAGATAATTGAGAGACACAACAAAGGACAGGCATATTCTAACTTCTTAATTGGGAGAAACTGTAAAACCATTAAACATTTTTGATGATTTTATTTGTTTTTGTGTGGGAGAATTAAGGGCCACTGCATTACCCTTACTATCATAAATCAGCTTTGCATACTTATATTTATCTTCTTTTACTTTTTCAGCAAGTTTCTTAAATGTCCAGTATGGCGTATCTTTAACAAATTTGTTAACCAGCCAGTTAGGGAGATTTCCGGCAGGATCCGTATATTGTATCCAGGTAATTTTTGTTCCATTATTAGTTGATTCTAGTTTATAAGTACCTACGGAATGGTTGACTCTGACTAAATTAGATTGATTTATTTTCTGGCATTGCTCTGATTGCCTGTTTTTACAGTAGTCTGGTACTGTAAACATTGTGATTGTGACTGTTTTGTTAACAATATCCTGCTTCAGGACCGAGTGGAAAATAAATTCTCGATTTTTAAAAGGGAATGGGACATAAATACTCTGATAGTGGTAGCGTTCATTAAAACCAACATCCTTGAGCACAAATGAGTTTTTACAACCATGGATCCATTCAACACAATTTTTATTGTCAAACATAACAGCTAATATACTATCCATTGAGCTTTCAATGTGCGTAACAGCTTTAAACAAGGCAATATTTGGACTATTAACGCCATAAAGATAGACTTTAATCCCGTCTCTGTCCAATTCCAGGAATTTATCAGTTTCTTTACCCAAAATTTGCCCTGATACAAGCAGTAAACTGATTAAAAGATATGTTTTTATAAAAGATCGCATAGTCAAGAAAGCCCCCAACACATAAAGTAATATTATTATTTTTTTTATACCTGCAAATGCTATTTTAGTATGCAGTAATACAGTTATATATTATGTGCCGGGATTATATTGGCTCTGAAAGTGAGGGTATACACCCACTTAGGGATATCCCTAACCATAATAGGGATCATAGAAGTCATTTGTGGGTAATCACTTACATGGTTTGTGCTAAGTTTCTGACATTTAAAGATTTTGAGCTTAATTTTACGAATAATAATTAATGAAAGAAGAAAGGCACTGATCAATTTCGCTGATTTATGTTTACAAATTTTCGTAGGTTGGGGTGAGGCACGAACCCCAACATTATTAATAAATCAACGACTTATGTTGGGGTTCGTGCCTCACCCCAACCTAC
>JAPVVU010000211.1 GCA_028571885.1 Gammaproteobacteria bacterium
CCACGACTATGAAGTAATCAGCATCTCGTTCGATACCGACGAGCGCAACAGGTTCTCTTTCTTTAATGGTTATAGTGACCCAGCCATACGTACCTTCACTTCGTCGGATGACAAATTTGCGTTCTATCCGCACGTGCTCCAGATACCGGGACAGCGCCCTAATGCGTTTTTCTGTAGTATGAGGCATGAATGAATAAATGCTATCGTCCCCAACACTTAGTTGAGAGGCATCCAGAATATCTGTTGAGCTGATTCGATAATTACCTGAGCTGACTCGATAACAGCCCTGTGCTGTCTTAGTAACAGCACTAAGTTAATTAGGTTAAACAATAAGTAATTATTCAGCGTGTATTTATTAATTACACGTGTTAAGCCTATGGTCACTTATTTTTCTGACTTTGCTTTCTGTTATGAGAAGATACTACGTTCAGACAATCAAAGTCAGAAAAATAAGCAACCACAGGCTTTTTGTAAATAAGATGCTGGATAGTTACTAAAATAAGACATAAAAAAAGGGGTGAATCTGATTCGCCCCTTTTTTTATGAGCAGAAAAACTCTCATTAACAAACTAAACCTCTTCGTATACTTCTTCTTCCTGTTCACCTTCTTTTTTAACGGGTGCTAAATCTTCCTTACTTATTCCCATTGCAACCAAAACTGTGCTGGCTACATAAACGGATGAATAGGTACCAACAAGAACACCTGCCAATAAAGCAGTAGCAAAACCATGAATCAATTCACCACCAAAGACAAACAGTGCAACTAATACCAGTAAAGTGGTTAATGAAGTAATTAATGTCCGTGACAGAGTCTGGTTTAATGAGGCATCAATGACAGTAATCGCATCACCCTTGCGGATCTTACGAAAGTTTTCCCGAATACGGTCAAAAACAACAATCGTATCATTAAGCGAATAACCAATCACGGCCAGAATAGCAGCCAAAACGGTTAAATCAAATTCAATACCAAAAACAGAAAACAGCCCCAGAACGAGGATGACATCATGTGCCAGTGCGGCAACTGAGCCTAAAGCAAAACGGTATTCAAAACGTAAAGCAACATAAATCAAAATACAGATCAGTGCCGCCAGCATGGCAATGCCGCCCGTTTCAGTCAATTCTTCACCCACCTGAGGCCCAACAAATTCTACCCGACGATTTTCAACTGCTGAATTTTGTGCTCTTAACAACTCAAAAAGACTGGTGGAAATATCCGCATTGGATATACCTTCCCTGGGCGCCACACGAATTAAAACCTCATTGGGTGAACCAAAATGCTGCACAATTGCATCATCAAAACCATTACTATGCAGCTTATCTCTAATAGGCGCTAGTTCAATTTCAACTGGATAAGCAACTTCCACTAATGTTCCACCCGTAAAATCCAGGCCCAATTGTAAGCCGCGAAAAGCCAGAGAGGCCAGTGAGATAATAATCAAAATCAGTGAAAGTATCATCGCAATTTTGCGATGAGCCATAAATTTAATATGTGTATCTGTCAATATTTGCATAATTTCTATCTTTTAGTTCAGCTTAAATTTTTAATTCAGATGGATACGTCTTTAATACGCTTGCCGCCATAGAGTAAGTTAACAATCGCTCGACTAACCATAATTGCGGTAAACATCGAAGTTACGATACCAATCGATAATGTGATTGCAAAGCCTTTAATTGGCCCCGTACCAACAACAAAAAGAACAAAGGCTGCAATCAGTGTCGTGATATTGGCATCAGCAATGGTCATTAGTGCTTTTTCATAGCCCGAATGAATACTGTTCTGAGGTGAATTTCCATTACGCAGCTCCTCACGAATACGCTCAAAAATCAAAACATTAGCATCAACAGCCATACCGACAGTCAGTACGATACCTGCGATACCCGGCAGTGTCAGTGTAGCCTGCAAAAGAGATAAAACAGCCACAATAATGACCAGATTCAGAGCCAGTGCAAAATTGGCAATCATACCGAATTTGCGATACCAGAATGCCATGAAGAACAACACGGTGATAAAACCAATGATGACAGATTTGAAGCCCTTATCAATATTATCCTGACCCAGACTTGGACCAATAGTGCGCTCTTCAATGATGTAAACGGGTGCCGCTAATGCACCGGCTCTTAAGAGTAAGGAAAGATCATTCGCTTCCTGAACACTGTCCAGGCCTGTGGTTTCAAAACGATTTGAGAAATGTCCGCGAATCACGGCATTACTGATAACTTCTTCTGTGGTATGACGCCTGACAACGGCTTTGCCATTCTCATCTCTGAGGACGTTACCCTGCTCATCACGAACAGTTTCCTGTTTGGTTTCCAGATAGACAACCGCCATGCGTTTGCCGACACTCTCTTTGGTAAACGCACCCATGCGTTTACCGCCATAGCCATCCAGAGAGACATTCACTTTGGCTCCACCGGTATCCGGGTCAATACCCGCCTGGGCATTGGTCACATGCTCACCCGTCACAATCACCCGTTTCTTCAATAAAACAGGAACCGATGGAATAACACGACTACCCTCATGTCTTTCCCGGGTATAGTAGATTTTTGAACCTGCCGGCACTCGACCACTCAACGCTTGTTCCACAGTGTGTTCTTCATCAACTGCACGATATTCCAGAGTGGCTGTTGCACCTAAAATATCTTTGGCACCTGCGGTATCCTGAATACCAGGCAACTGAATGACAATACGATCATCACCCTGCTGCTGGATAATTGGCTCAACCAGACCATGAAATTTTTCGTCAATACGTTTTCTTAACGTGGTAATGTTTTGTTTCAGAGCAAATAATTTCAACTCTTTAAGTTTAGCTTCGCTCAGGCGACCCTGCAGAATAAATGTTTTACCCTCTTCTTTTTCATTAAAACTGAGATCACGCATGTCACGACTGAGGATCTCAAATCCTTTTTCACGCAATTCTTCTGATTTAAAACGAATAACAACATCGTTGCTGACCCGTTTACTGCCAAGGTAACGCACTTTAGCTTTACGTAAAATAGTACGTGAATCACTGACATAGGTGTTAACTGATTTGATCACCGCGGCTTCCATATCAACCTGCATCAGAAAATATACACCACCACGTAAGTCCAGACCTAAATACATGGGTTCAGCATTCATATCCAACAACCATTGAGGTGTAGCTGTGGCCAGATTCAATGCGACTGCATAATCATCGCCCAACTCTTTTTCTGCTATTTTTTTAGCTTTTTCCTGATCGTCTTTATTATTGAAGCGAAACAACAAACCAGTACTGGAAAGTTTGGCATTACGATACTGTATGCCTTCGCCTTCAAATATTTTTGCTACCCTGCTAAGGGTTTTGTCATCGATTTCAATGCCACGAGCGGAAGCAGCAACCTGTAATGCGGGATCTTCACCATAGATATTGGGCAGCGCATAAAATGCACCAGCCGCAATCACCATAGCGATGAGAATATATTTCCAGAGTGGGTAATGATTTAGCATATTTTTTCTTTTCTATTCTTTTCTTTAAGTCACTGTCAATTCAACAAAATAGCGAATTCACTCGCCAAACAATCTATTTCAGGGCGTGTTTGTCTACACGCCCTGATTATTAAGGATAAACATTAGTCCTTAATTGCTTTAATAGTCCCTTTAGGCTGAATTGCGCCAACAGCAGAACGCTGAACATTCAGTTTAACATCTTGAGAAACCTCAAGAGTAACAAAGCTGTCATGCAAGGCAACGACTTTTCCTAAAAGACCGCCATTAGTGACCACTTCATCACCTTTTGCCAGCGCATCAACCATTGCTTTATGCTCTTTCATTTTTTTATTCTGAGGACGAATAAACAGTAAATAAAAAATCAGAAAAATTCCACCAAAAACCATTAATTGTGAAATCAGATCGGGTGCACCAGATGCACCTGCAGCGCCCTCGGCCATTGCATCTTCTATAAAAAAACTCATTTTGTATCCTCAATTGCTTTAAAATTTTATTTATTGGTAGATTAGGTGGCGGTATTATGCCACAAATTCAAGGGGCACAGGGATTGTTATGCTTTGACTTCCCTTTTCTCATAGAAGGCCCGCACAAACTCTGCAAACTGCTGTCCGGCAATTGCATCTCTCATTCCCTGCATTAGTTCCTGATAATAATAGAGATTGTGTAATGTGTTTAAACGTGAACCCAACATCTCATTGGTTTTGTCCAGATGGCGTAAATAGGAGCGAGAATAATTTTGACAGGTATAACACTGACAATTTTCATCCAATGGACGGGTATCAAACTGATGTTTCTGATTACGAATTTTAACAACGCCCTGATGAGTAAACAGGTGACCGTTTCGAGCATTACGCGTCGGCATCACACAATCGAACATATCGATACCCCGGCGCACACCTTCTACCAGATCTTCCGGCCGCCCTACCCCCATCAGATAACGAGGTTTGTCCTGAGGCATTTGCGGTGTAGTATGTTCCAGCACCTTAATCATCTCTTCCTTAGGTTCACCCACAGATAAACCGCCAATAGCAAAGCCGTCAAAGCCCATATCGGTCAACCCTTTTAGTGAGATATCACGTAAATCCGGGTACATCCCACCTTGAATAATACCAAACAAAGCCGCCGTGTCATCTGCTTCTGGTGCCAGAGCAAAAAACGCATCTTTTGAACGTTTTGCCCAACGCAGAGAAAGCTCCATCGAAATCCGGGCTTCTTCATGGGTCGCAGGAAAAGGGGTACATTCATCAAAAATCATTGCAATATCCGAACCCAATGTGCGCTGTACCTGCATGGATTCTTCCGGCCCCATAAAGACTTTTCGACCGTCAACCGGCGAGGCAAAAGTGACCCCTTTTTCTGTGATTTTACGCAGTTCACCCAAACTGAACACTTGAAAGCCGCCTGAATCAGTCAGGATAGGTTTTTTCCAGTGCATAAAGTTATGCAGACCATCATGCACCTTTATGACTTCCATGCCGGGTCTGAGCAATAAATGAAAGGTATTACCCAGAATGATCTCGGCACCAACAGATTCAACATCTTCCGGCGTCATGGATTTAACCGTTGCAGCTGTGCCTACCGGCATAAAGGCTGGTGTCTGTATCGTGCCTCTGGGAAAAGTGATCGCACCTCTTCGTGCCTGACCATCGGTATTGAATAAATCAAATTTCATAATGCAGGTTAGACCTTTTTTCTATCCCTCTCCTTGCGGAGAGAGTTTGGGTAAGTGTTCGGCTTCAGACTGAAAATTAGTTTGAGGGGTTATAAACATTGCATCACCATAACTGAAGAAGCGATATTTCTCATCAATTGCATGCTGATAGGCATTTTTCACATTGTCCAGACCAGCAAAAGCACTGATCAGCATAATCAAAGTACTCTCTGGCAAATGAAAGTTGGTGATCATGGCATCAACGGTTTTAAATTTATAGCCAGGGTAGATAAAAATATCTGTGTCGCCATGAAATTCTTTAATTTCACCAAACACAGCACCCTCATTACAACCAAAGCCCGAGGCACTTTCAAGACTTCTCATTGCCGTCGTACCAACCGCGATGACTCGTCTGCCTTGAGCATGGGTTTGTTTGATTTTTGCCACGGTTTCAGCGGAGACATCCACATATTCTGAATGCATTTTATGATCAAGGATATTTTCTACTCTTACCGGCTGAAATGTGCCGGCACCAACATGCAGAGTTACCCAGGCAGTGTTAACACCCATTTCACCCAGCGTATTCAGTAATGCCTCATCAAAGTGCAGGCCCGCGGTCGGAGCAGCAACGGCACCCTTTTCTTTAGCATA
>JAPVVU010000212.1 GCA_028571885.1 Gammaproteobacteria bacterium
AAGGCTTGATGAGTTAAAAGAAGTTAGAAGTTAGAAGTTGTAAGTTAAAAGCCTTAGACTTACAACTTTCAACTTTCAACTTTCAACTTTAACCCGCTTCGTTTTGCCAGATCTTCGGGATCTGATATCACTTGCCACCCCTGTATATGCTGTTCAATTAATTGAGCCATTGCTTCAATATTTTCTGCTGAGTCATTAAGTGCAGGAATATATTGATAGTCCTCACCACCAGCATTAAGAAAAACATCCCGGTTTTCTACAGCAATTTCTTCTAATGTTTCAAGACAATCAATTGAAAATCCCGGGCAAATAACATCAACGGATTTAACTCCCTGCTCTGCCAACGCCTGCAATGATTGACTGGTATAGGGTTTTAACCATTCAGCCTTACCAAAGCGAGACTGGAAAGTAATCAGCCATTGAGTTTCATCAAGCTCCAATTTCTCTGCCAGCAACCGAGCCGTTTTGTGACACTGACAATAGTAAGGATCACCCTGCAAATGATTACGTTGAGGTAAGCCATGAAAGGACATGACTAATTTTTCAGCTTTTGCATGAGACTGCCAATAAGCCTGCACTGAATCGGCCAAAGCTTGAATATGTTCATCCTGATCATGATAATTATTAATAAAACGTAATTCAGGTATCCAGCGCCAATGCCCAAGCTCTGAACTCACGGCATCAAAAATAGAGGCTGTGGTTGTCCCTGAGTATTGGGGATAAGTTGGAAAAACTAATATTTTATGCGCATTATTACGTGCCAGTTGGCGCAGCGCTGAACTAATATCCGGCTTACCATAGCGCATTGCCAATGCAAAAATTAAATCCTTGCTGCTTTTATCTGCACTCTTTTCTGCACTCTTTTCTGCAAAGAAGGATGTCAGTTTATTTTTCTGTTTTTCAGCAATAGATACCAGAGGAGAACCTTCCGGAGTCCAGATTGCCCGATACAAAGGTACCAGCTTGCGTGGACGAAAAGGTAAAATGATGAAATTAAGAATAAGTTGCCAAAGAAATTGAGGAATTTCTATGACACGATGATCAGATAAAAATTCTTTTAAAAAGCGTCGTATCGAACCGGCATCTGGTGCATCTGGCGAACCTAGATTGACGAGCAGAATACCAATTTTTTCAGTTTGCTCATGCTTAAATTCTTCGGCATGAAATTTCATTTACGAGTCCTTAGACATACAGGGCAGACACATAGGTCTGCCCCTACGGGTTGTCTTTCATTGATATTCCGTAGGGGCGAACCTAGGTGTTGACCCTGTTATATAAATTGCTATTTAGCTTCTTGATCTGTCTGTTGTTTTTCAATGTCTTTTTTAACATCTTCCATGTCCAGCCCTTGAGCCTGTTCAATCACCTGCTCCAATTGTGAACCCTGTAAAGCACCAGGTTGTGAAAACAGAATAATTTGTTCACGGAAAATCATCAAAGTAGGAATCGAGCGGATCTGAAATTCACTGGCTAATTGCTGCTCGTCCTCAGTATTAATTTTTGCAAAGACAATATCAGGGTATTTTTCTGAAAGCTCTTCATAAACAGGAGCAAAGCCCTTACAAGGACCACACCATGGTGCCCAGAAGTCAACAATAACAAATTCATTATTGTTAATTACATCATTAAAATTTTCTGCTGTGACCTCAATAGTCGCCATAATAATTCCTTTCTTTATATTCAAGAAGTTCTATCAAAGGATTAAATTTTTAAGCCTATAATCTTTTAATTTTAACTTACAACTTACAACTTACTACTTTAAACTTATAACCTATTTCCCACCACCCTGACAAGGCGGTGATTTAGATACCTGACCATTACGCTGTTCCCATTCATCTTTGGTAAAAGTATGAATTGACAAAGCATGAATTGGACCAGCTAATTCATCTTCAAGTACTTTGTTGACCGATCGATGACGTTTTAACAGCATTTGGCCATTAAAATCATCGGATACAATCTGAACTTTAAAATGCATTTCTGAACCCGCAGGCACATTATGCATATGGCTTTCGTTTTCAACCAGCAAATACTCAGGTGAAAAAGCCTGATTTAATTTTTCTTCAATTATTGTTTGTAAGCTCATATAGTATATCACTCATTACTTATATTCAATTGTTACTTGTTAATATATGAGGCTGCGGGATTATTTTTTCAAGATATAGATAAAAAAAGCTACATTCACCTTTGGCAATGAATGTAGCTTTTTTAACCATGGGCGGTCTTATACTGCGCAGCACATGGATTTTCGATAACAGTGATGGCTGAGTTATTTCTTTTAAATACCACAAGTGATGAATATGATACGATCAGTGCTGAGTTAAAAGGCTTTAGCGTTTCCGAACAACTCCTTAACCACCATGTATCGCGATGCCGACATCAAGCGCTTCAAACCAGTCCAGAAAACGCTTTACATCATCCCCTTTAAACATACGCCCATGCTGAGGTGCCATAATATCAACATCTAATTCCCTGATACGTCGTACCCAATCCCTCTTAGCTTCATTTGAAGGCATCCAGCGTTTATGAAAAAAACGCATTTTATCTTTATGACTATCAAAATCATCGACAAACATTGGCGCACCGGGTTCTTCCAATGCTGCACCAATATCGCCACTCATTAATATTTTTGCATTGGGATCGTAAACATTAAAATTTGCCGATGAATGTAAATAGTGAGCAGGTATAAATTGTAATTCAATCGATTCCAGACGAATACTTCCGCCTTTGTCATCTATTGGTACATATTTTACATCACCACTACTAAAATGCCGGATAAAACCCTCCCATAGCCCCGATGCATGAAGACGAATATCCGGCAGCATTTCATTCCATAAGCCAAGCGATGAAATAATATCCGGGTCCTGATGGGAAGCAAAGATGTCAGTGATATTTTCTAATTTTGAAACACTTAGAGTTGCCGCTAAAACAGAGGAGAATATTTCCATACCTCCGGGATCTATCAATAATGTTCGCTCACCATCCTTCACAATATACTGATTAGTATCTATGATTTTACCTGGCTTATCGGGATCTCGTCCCATGATAATCCATTGATAATCGCCATCATATATTGTTTGTGTAATCATTATTTTGCTCTCTAATTAAGGTATTCTCGTATTGCAGGGTGCACTTTTTCCAGCGTAATGTTTCTACATAAGTGTTCCTAATCACCAGGATAAGGGCTTGTAAGGAAATAAATTTCCAACCATCCCTAAAAGATGTCCACTGAGCATGACATATTCACATACGGTTCTTGCGCCTGAAATGGACACTATTTCGGAACAGCTATTTAGCGTAAAGATAGTTGAGATAGATGGTACTTACTACTTTGTAAAGTATCTTTAATATTACTCACAGCAATCGAGACTTCATCAGCAACCACTTCCAGATTAGACTGAAAATCACCAGCACGAGTGGCTTCTGTGCGTGAAGTAGTGCAAATCATTTCTGCAGCCTGCAATTGGTTTCTGATTTCTGCCAGCAATTCTAATAAATCACCATTTTTTCGAGCATAATCAATCATGAACTGTTTCTTCATCTTTTCTAGTTCAGCCAGTCGTTTTTTTATTCCCTGATGATCTGCATATTTAACCATATCCTTAGCAGCAGCATTCATTTGTTCGATTGTCCTGCTGCGATTTCGGTTAGAAATAGCAAAACTGGATAGTTTCAGCGCTTCGGCATTAATTTTTTCGACTAATTGCGTAATATTGATGGCAACATCATCAATAAAATCAGTAATAGGATGAAAACCCATTGCCTGGCTACCAGCCCTTGCTGCAATGGCCTTAGCATTTTTAGCACTTAATGAAATGCGCTTAGAGATCTGTTTCACCGCAAATAATTCTGCCTGAACAGATGCTACAGCTAAAAACTGCCTGGCACTGGAATCCATGGATTTGTTATTAAACGACATGAGTACTTCCCAATTTACTTTCCATTAAAAGAAGGCGCTTCAATATATTATTTCGGCAAACCAGTGAAAAGCTTTAACATAAATTTAAAGAAGCTTTTCTTTATTCATGAATTCTTTTGCACAGTTAAAGTTATAGAACAAAATTGCTGATTTTGCCTGTAAATTTGGATTTTTTGAGAGAAAAGTAAATTTGATGTTTTTTTTGACACCTTAACACGCGGCATCATTATACAATGTCGCTGAGTCAGGCGTATTGCTGACGTTCTACAATATTTGAAAATTGACTCAGAACCTGGCTATAGCTCTGAAAATCGGTACTATCCATAAAAGGCTTTCTGCGAGTCAGGTAAAATTCTTCTTTACGCATAATCTCTTGTAATTCTTGTGGGTCTTCTACTGTCGACCGGTAATTATTCAACATATTCACCAGATAACGATAACCTGGCTCAGAATCTTGAACAATATTATTATGAACTTCCGACAACATGCCCGAAATACGTTCTGAAAAATCACTCCTTACTGACTTATTCAGTAAAGTAGAGTTTTCATTTATTTTCTTATCACTCTTTATTGTGCCACTGTCCTTATTCAGGCTATCAAAATCCATATTATTAGAACTTTGATTTACAATACCGTCAGAAAAACCATCCATTGATGAATTTAACTGTGTCATTACTCCCTTCTCTGATATGGACTGAGTTTTTTGATCCTGGTAAGCTCGTAAACGCATATGCGCATTGAATGAAATATTAACAGAACCCGATGTCGCCTCATATTTCAGATCTCGGGTACTGTCAGCCAATAATTGTCTGCCATGAGCACCGTTTCCAGGATTAGTATCACCAGAATGACGGGATGCTTCATCAACTGAATGATGGCTGGCAAGAGAATTTTGATGTATTTCAGTCATATTACTCTCCTCACATCAAACTACTCAGCATCATTTCTTAGCCCTGTAAGAGTGCCAGGACACTTTGAGGTACTGCATTCGCCTGTGCCAGAACAGTCGTACCTGCTTGCTGCAGAATTTGGGCTTTTGTTAATGCAGCAGTTTCTTTGGCAAAATCAGCGTCCTGAATACGTGAACGAGATGCAGAAAGTTGTTCAGAAATATTATCACCATTTCTCATGACTGATTCAAAACGATTTTGTACAGCACCTAAAGTTGCACGCTGGGTATTAATAACCTGTAAAAGGTCATCAACTCTGCCTACCAATGAAAGCGCAGCACTGGTCATGGAACCAATTGTACCACCAGCAATATAAACTGTTGCGGTCGTTGAAATAATAGCACTATAAAATGAGTGCGAGCGTACATTAATTGTGCTCACTTTAATTCCATTAGCAATACTCGCCGCATTTGGTCCTACCTGGAAATAAAATGGATTGCTATGTGAACCTATCACTTCGACACCATTAAACTGTGTGAATGTCACACGAGTTATTTCTGACTGAAGATCAGTAATTTCAGTTTGAATTGCCTGCCTGTCTGTTGTGCTGTTCGTTGCATTAGCTGCCTGAATTGAAAGCTCTCGAATACGCTGCAGATTATTACTCATCTCATCAAAGGCACCCTCTGCTGTCTGAGCGAGTGAAATTGCATCAGCAGAATTACGCACACCCTGATTATAACCACGTATCTGTGTAGTAAAACGTGATGCAATTGCAAGACCTGCTGCATCATCTTTTGAACTATTAATACGAAGTCCTGAAGAAAGTCTCTGTAAGGATGTTTGTAATCCAACTGAGGTATTATTCAGATTTCTTTGCGCGTTTAATGAATAGATATTAGTATTTATTACTTGTGCCATTGTTATTCTCCTTAAGCATAGTAATCAACAATA
>JAPVVU010000213.1 GCA_028571885.1 Gammaproteobacteria bacterium
ATTTTAAGGGTTTTATCTTTGATTTTATAATAGTGTCCCTTCATGAATTGATCGACCTGATGATTGACCAATACCCAGGTCGCTTGCGTTGTATTCATGAGCGATGGCTCATTTTCCACCAACTTTGGAATATCTCTTAACCAGGCTCGACTGACAATTCGACGATATTTTTTGTCAATCGCTCGGCGTGTTGATGCAATTGTTTTCTCATTATAGGTGACATCAATGAGCATATAGGATTGTTGAAAAGCTGGAACACCTTTAACAATCATATCGCCCAGAAAGAACACTAAAAAACTGATCGCAAAGACAATCGATCCGAGAGTAAAAAGCTTAAAACGTTTTGCCTGAGCATGGCGTTTACGTAAGCTCGGATCATAAAATGGATTATCCGACTTTTGATTTTTTGAATCAGGTATTAAAATAGAGTCAGGGTTTGATTTGCTCATAAGGTATTCACCTTGTATTTTTCTTTAAATTTACGTATCAGAGCGACGGAAACAATATTGAGAATAAGGGTCACAGCAAATAAAACCAGACCCAAAGCAAATGCAGATAAGGTATCAGGTGAATCAAATTCGTGATCGCCCACCAGTGCATCAACAATTCGAACGGTAACAGTTGTCATGTCTTCTAACATATTCCATGACAAATTAGGACGCATGCCGGCAGCCATAACAACAATCATGGTTTCACCCAAAGCTTTGGATACACCTAATAAGGTGGCTGATATAATACCGGGTAATGCCGAGGGTAAAACAATAGCTTTAATGGTTTCACTTTTAGTCATCCCAAGGGCAAGTGATGCTTTTCTCTGTGAATCAGGGACAGCACGAATAACATCATCACTCAAAGAAGAAATTACCGGAATAATCATAATACCCATCACAATGCCACTGGCCAGAGCACTATTAAATGAGGCATGTATACCAAAGATCTCAAAGAAATTAACAATAGCAGGAGCAACAGTAATGGCAGCAAAAAAACCATAAACAACCGTTGGAATACCTGCCAGTATTTCTAATAATGGTTTGAGTTTATCTCGCAGTGAAAACGAGGCATATTCACTCATAAAAATGGCACTGCCCAAACCAATGGGCAAGGCAACAGCAAGAGCAATAAAGGTGATCATAAAGGTGCCGGCAAAAATAGGCAGCGCCCCAAATTTACTGTCTGCAACACCGGGAGACCATTCTGTGCCAGAGATAAAATACCAGAAACTGCGCATCTGGAAAAATTCAATGGCTTCAAAAAGGATTGAAAACAGAACACCAAAGGTGGTTAAAATTGAAACAGTGGCGGCACTGATGAGAAGGAATTTAATGAATTGCTCTTTTAATTCATTATGCCTTTTTTTTAACTCAAATGCTTTCAAATGATAGGTACTCCATCCAGAAAACCCTATCCCCCATATTTAATATTAATACGCAGGACAGGGTGAGGTCATTATTATTGACTTAGGATTAAGTCAATAATAATGATGGTTACTTCGTGGACAAATCGTCCAGTGTCAGCCTGGTGTGTTTTGCAACACTCGCTCTTATTGCATTTCTACGCGCATCAGGTAAAGCAATCAGACCAATTTCACTCAATATACCATCAGGCCCAATCATATCTTCTTTCATGAAAAGTTCGACATATTTATCCATTGCAGGCACGTCTTTTCTGTGAGAGTTCTTGGTATAGAAAAACAAAGAACGCGAGATAGGATATTTTCCACTGGAAATAGTTTCTGGTGTTGGTTGAAAACCATTAACAGTTGCGGCAGCAATTTTATCATCATTTTCAACCAGGAAACTGTATCCGAAAATTCCAATGGCAGCTGGGTTTTTACTCAATTTTTGTACAATCAGATTGTCATTTTCACCAGAAGGAATATAAACACCATCTTGTCTCACTTTATGGTATTTCTTGTAACCTTTGTTTTTAACTTTATCTTTCTTGTATAAAGAAGTATAAACATCCATTTTCTTAGTCTGACCTTTCATGATCATATCTTCAAAGGCATCACGCGTACCAGAACTGGTAGGTGGTCCATAAATGGTAATTTCTCTGTCCGGCAGGCTGGCATCAATTTCATTCCAACGCTTGTATGGGTTTTTAACCAGACTCTTGCCATCCTTAGAAGGTACTTCTTCAGCAACTGCCAGTAATAAGTGCTTTTTAGTTAATGCTAAAGCCGCATTTTTTTTATTTTGAGCAATCGCAATACCGTCAAAACCGATAACCGCTTCAGTAATATCCGTGACACCATTCTTTGCACAAAGTTTGAATTCTTTTGTCTTCATGCGACGTGAAGCATTGGTGATATCAGGAGTATCCAGACCATTACCTTTACAGAATAATTTCATTCCACCACCAGAACCGGTTGATTCAACAACAGGAGTCGGGCTTTTGCTCGTCGCACCAAATTCTTCAGCAACCGAGCTGGAAAAAGGATAAACAGTTGAAGAACCAACAATGCGAATTTGGTCCCGAGCTTGTGCCATATTAATGGTACTGGCCACAATAGCGGTCGTTGCTAATAGTGACAATGCCGATTTCTTTAATATCATTTTGATTTCCATTTGTTTTAATCTAATCAGGTTTTGATTATAAAGAGCTAATATGACAACTTTGTTACAAATGAATAATTGTTTAGTTTTTTTGCATAGATGGGAAAATTGAACTTGTCAATTTATGCGCCAGGATGACCGTTCTAAGGCGTATAGAGATAAATGACACGAGTGTAATATTTGAATTGTCTGAAGATAATTGTTAGCGTGATAAGATTCATCTTGTGCACAAAATATCCTATTCGAGCATTTCTACAGGTGGAATATTGTTTTATTTGTCCTGTTCAGTATGATTTTGCAATAATTTTAGCAAAACTTGCGGCTGTTGATTGATGTCTGACAGTGAATACGAATCAAGGGTTTGTAAAAAAGCATCTCTGGCCTGGTTTAAAATACCTTTCAATTGACAAACAGGAATAATAGGACAAACTGGCTTTTCACAATTGACTATTTCAAGATTAGCTTCCATTTTTCGAACCACATCACCGATAAATATTGTATCAATATCACGATTGAGTTGTATTCCTCCCCCCTTACCTCTAATGGTACTGATAAAGTTAAGCTTTCCCAGTTTGTGAACAATTTTCACAATATGGTTACGGGGCAAGGAAAAACATTCCGAAATTTCAGTGATGTTACTGCGTTTTTGTTTTTCCTGAAGAGACAAATAAATCAAAATACGTAGTGCATACTCAGTGTGCTGGGTTAGTTGCATATTACTCTCTGGATGACATATTTTATGATCTGTCTGCTTTGAGTCGGAAGAGATTATAGAAGATATATTGCTCTTAGCAGCAAAGAACAATTGCTTATTATGTCTCTATAAAACATTAGATTTCAAGTAGATATTCAATAAATATTAGACAATATATTTGACAACAGATAAGATGCGTTTTATATACATCTTAATATGTAAAGTAAAATAGAGAGTAAATTTAACTCTTAGTATTAGTTAATGAGCACTATTATAACTACGCATACAATTTAAAGTAACCATGGATTATGCTTAATAAAATAACTCGATTTATGGGAATGGAAAGAGGATTCGTCAGCGGCATTGAACAATTTGTTTCAGCTGTGGGCGGCTTTCTGAGCATCATTCTTATTGCCTTTATTAGTTTTCAGTATACAGGAGCCACCGCTACAGCCCTAATCGTACCATCCATGGGTGCATCTGCCGTACTATTGTTTGCCGTACCCCACGGAAAGTTATCCCAGCCCTGGCCGCTATTTGGCGGAAACCTGATTGCAGCTATTATTGGTGTAAGCTGTTATAAAATGATTCCTGACCTATTCTGGGCGGCCGGCATAGCTGTTGGAATCTCCATTATCGCAATGCATTTATTGAATTGTATTCATCCCCCTGGCGGTGCTACAGCATTGGCAGCGGTTATTGGCGGACCCGTAATTCATGATCTGGGTTATCAATATGTCCTTACCCCCATATTATTAAATGTAATTATTATTTTTCTGGTGGCTTTTATTTTCAATAGTCTGTTCCCCTGGCGCCGTTACCCGGCAAGTATGGTTAAATTTACTAATACCTCTAATTCAAAAAATAAGTACGAAAAACAATTAATTGATAAAGCCTCTATTGAAAAAGCCATGAGTGATATGGATCTGGTGATAGATATCACCATCGATGACTTACAGCAACTCTTTGCTCTGACGCTGCAACACTCCAGTACTCAGTTACTGCATCCACAGCAGATATTAATCAACCACTACTATACCAATGGTAAACATGGTGCTGAATGGTCAGTACGTCATATTATTGACGAGTCTCACTCAGATAATCAACATATGGACATGGTGATATACAGAGTCGTTGAAGGACAAGGCTTAAGAAGTGCAGACAGCTGCACTCGAGAGGAATTTTCAAAATGGTCTGCCAGAGAAGTGTTTCCACATAGTTAGATAGTTTTTTTCTGGAGCAATAATTGCGCACCTTAAATTACGCACCTTAGATCGATTCGAGTGAACAACATCCCATTAAATTAGTTTGTATCTATTTTTATAGCGTTTAGTCTTGTAAAATTTATAAGATGTATTTAAGATGCATCTTTTTTAAATTTCATAATTAAACAACAAAGCAGGAAAGAATAGATGAGTACATTATTTGAAAAAATAGGTGGTGAAGATGCAGTGAACGCCGCGGTAGATATTTTTTACCGTAAAGTGTTGACAGATGACAGTATTAGCCATTTTTTTGAATCAGTTGATATGGAAGCACAACATGCCAAGCAAAAAGCTTTTTTGACCATGGCATTTGGCGGTCCTAATGATTATACGGGTGAAGACATGCGTAAAGTTCATGCACCACTGGTTGCCAAAGGCTTAAATGAAGACCACTTCAATGCAGTGGCTGGTCATCTTCAGGCAACAATGGAAGAACTCAATGTGCCTGCGGATTTGATTGATGAAGTCATGGCCGTTGCCGGCAGCACTAAAGATGATGTTCTCAACCGCTAATTAAGGGATTTTATATTTTGCCGGAAATTACATATCAAGGTACAAGCTATCCTTGTCTGACCGATGAAACTGTGCTTGATACATTATTGCGTAATGGTATTGAGGTAGCTAATTCCTGTCGTGCTGGTGCCTGTCATATTTGTCTGATGCATTGTGTGAAGGGTCAGGTCACTGAGAATTCACAGCAGGATTTAAAGTCAACACAGAAAAGTCTGAACCACTTCCTATCATGTCAGTGTGTGCCGGAGCAGAATATTGAAGTCGCTCTGCCAGAGGATGAAGATATTTATATTTCGGCTCATCTGGTGGAAAAGCAGCAATTATCTCCTTTGGTCTGGCGTTTTCGATTTGAAACAGCAGTGCCGATGTATTATCACTCAGGACAGTTTATTAACTTAAAAAATGATGCCGGCTGGATACGAAGTTATTCTCTCGCAAGTCTGCCCACAGAAGATGAATTTCTGGAAATACAGGTACGCAATGTACCCGATGGGAAAATGAGTAACTGGCTCGTTGATGATTTTTCTGTTGGCATGCATATTGATATCGAAGGACCGAATGGACATTGTTTTTATACTGACGGACCTGAACATTCTATTCTTATGATCGGCACTGGTACAGGATTGGCACCTTTACTTGGCATCCTTCGAGATGCTTTGCATCAAGGTCATAACGGTCCTATTCATTTATATCATGGCGCATTTTGTCCAGAAGAGCTTTACCTTCATGACA
>JAPVVU010000214.1 GCA_028571885.1 Gammaproteobacteria bacterium
TGAACTTAAGGTTGATGAATGGGGTATTGACGCCATTTATTCAGGCACACAAAAATGTTTATCCTGTGTGCCTGGTTTATCGCCTGTCAGTTTTAATGATAAAGCCATTGAAATAATCAAAAACAGAAAATCAAAAGTGAATAGCTGGTTTTTAGATTTGAATCTTGTGATGGGCTATTGGGGTGGAAGTGCTAAACGTGCATACCACCACACTGCCCCCGTCAATGCACTGTATGCATTACATGAATCACTGGTCATCTTAGAAAATGAAGGCCTGGAAAATTCCTGGGCACGACATAAGCATCATCACTTAGCGCTGCGCGCAGGTTTTGAAGCAATGGGACTGGAATTTGTAGTGCCTGAAAATGATCGTTTACCACAACTTAATGCAGTGACAATTCCTGAAGGCGTTGATGAAGCGCAGGTTCGTAGTCGTTTACTCAATGAATACAACCTTGAAATTGGTGCTGGTTTAGGCGCATTAGCGGGTAAAGTATGGCGCATTGGACTGATGGGCCATAGCAGCCGCGCTGAAAATATTTTACTTTGTCTTAGCGCATTAGAAGCAATACTCTCTGATATGGGGGCTAAAATTAATGTTGGCGTTGCCATTCCTGCTGCACAAAAAGCCTTGAACCAGTAGACAGTATCAGGGCAGCGATTACTCTAATTTTCTCTTTTGGAAAAGGGGAAATTAGAAAATTGCTTAAAAAAACTCATCTACAATATTTCCAGACAGTGTAAAGCGCAGATTAATGAAAATAGCCTATTATCATTAAGATGAAAGACTTGAATATTAAAGACAAAACACTCCTTTTCAGTGAACTACTGCAACTGGAAATGTCGGGAATTATTCGCTTTAAAGCCCTATCACTGATTGGTGAGCATTCATCTGAAATAGCAACTCGTGCCAATGAAACACTCAGGCTCTGCAAGCTGAATATTTCATTTCCCGAAGCAGGTTTTAAATCTGGTTTATTTGATAAGAGTGAAAAATCACTCATACAAATGGCTGATAAAACCGCCCAATATGAAATGATTTATCAATACCTGAAAAATACTTATCAGGAGCGTTTATCGGCACAGAAAAAATTGAAAGCACAACTGTTTCTTCCTGCAGCTGTATTTATTCTTTCACTTTTTATCGCCCCAATCCCAGAATTATTTGAAAAAACAATCACTTTATCAGAATACTTATTTGATATTATTTTTACTTTAATAAAACTATTTGCCACTGTCTATTTATTGTTAAAATTGCCTTACTGGATCAAGAATAATGTATTAGGATCGAGCTTTAAACGCGTTTTTTATTCATTATTACTGAATATTCCAATCTTCAATAAAGTCTACATTCAAAAAGTCATGCTGGAATACTTTCATGTACTCGCACTCTCACTTAAAGCAGGATTGCCTGCAATCGAAAGCCTGAAATTCGGCAATGGATGTGTGAATAATATTATTATTAAAGAAAAATTATCACTATTACCCACCTATATCGAACAGGGAGACTCATTCACAGGCGCAATGACAAGAACCTTGAAAACCATTAAGTTAATTGATCCTGCCATATATCAAGCCATTAGAACGGGTGAAATGTCAGGTAGTTTAGATGAAAGTATAAAAAAAATGGTGCACTTTCTAAATGAATTTAATCAACAGACAATCAACACATTTTATGAATGGCTTCCAAGAGTTATTTATCTCATGGTACTGGGACTAATATCCTATGGACTTATTGAATAATGTTGTTATTGAGTCCCCAGAGTGATACATTCTTTTCATGCTCTGAGCGGACATATATGTAATAATCGGAAACATCCCAAAGCAGTTGTATTCGATAACTTTTTTTGGTTTATCTTAGTGAAAAAGCGGCAATTTATTCTAGCTTATCTCACGCTCTTCTATATGGTTTAATGGCACCATACTTTTGGGTAAAGTTGCAAACACTATTAATTGTATTCCATCTAATGTGTAATAAATTACATGACTTGCATTTGGAAAACTAAAAATATCAGAGCCAATATCCGGACACCGCTTTCCAATTTTTGGTGTTTCTGATTAATAGTTTTATAGTTTGACGTAATTCTGACAGATATTTTTTTGATTGCATTTCTCCCCACTTCACAACGCTATAATGGCGGATTTCAATAAGGTCAGCTTGTGCATCAGAGGAAGACGATAATTATGATTATTTGTCATATTGATCTGATTCTAGTTCTTCAAAAAAAGACTCGCCATCAATAGTGTTTTGTTTGGCTATATCTTCTTTCGCCTGAATAACTCTAAATAAGTGTTCCACCAAAAGTAGGCCCCATGAGGGGAAATAGTGAACATGCTTTATTTAACATCCGCATCAGAGCCTGTTATTCATTATTGTGCTCTGACTGCGTCGAAATCGCCCAATAATAAATAACAGGCTCTGATGCTCAGTGTGCACCATTTCGGAACAGCTATTTAGATTGTAGTAAACGTAATTTTAAAGACTCTATATTCTTGTATTCATCCATAGAAAAAACAACCGCAACTGGTTTGCCATTTTTATTTATCTGTACAGGTACTTTTTGTGCTTTTAACAACATACTTCCAAAATGTGTTTTGGCTTCGTTGGCATTTAGTGCTTCCATAATTTAGCTCCAGCTTGAATCAATTGATTCACTCACTATGATCGAATCGTTCGATTTAGGCAAAATATTGTTAATTTAGAAATTTTTCACTGGCTAACGTTTAATTATAGAAAGCAGTAAATTATTAATCGAATGATTTTTTGGACTTCCAGGGCATTAGTTAAAATGGTGTCATTGAATAAAAGAGTCTGTAACTGTGCAAATTTATAATCAATGATTTACGGCATTGTTTAATTGATATAAGATTTAACTTATTTTTTAATAAGTCAGTTTTCTAAAAAATCTGATTAATAAAGATTTTTAATGAATTTATAACGTTTCTTTGAAATATGTAAGAATTAAATTTCCGCTGACCTTAAGCGATAATTTTGTCAACTGTTCTGTTTTTGAAAATCAGAACAATATGGAGGATTAATTATGGAGACCACTGCATATACCGGCAGCAATCGGTGGCCCGATCTCGTCGTGAATAAAATCAGCCTTACCGAGCCTTTCGTATGGCTCTCGAAGGGCTGGAAGGATATACGCGACGCAGGATGGTACAGCCTCAGATATGCTGCCGTTATCGTGTTGATCAGCGGCTTGATGACGTTGAGCTTAGTAGTAACAGATAGTCTGTTTCTCTTGACCTTCCTCCTCTCTGGCTTCTTTCTTGTTGCACCGGCCATAGGTATCGGCCTGTATCAAATGAGTGCGCATCTGGAGCGAGGAGAACCACTTATGACGTGTAACGCACTGGAAGCCTTGAGGCGCAATCAGGGTCAGATCAGCCTGGTTACAGGTGGTTTCTTCATCATCATGCAACTCTGGATAGCCGTGAATTTCGTGCTTTTTGCCTTTCTCTATGCCGGTATTTCACCACCGCTCGATAACTTTTTCAGCAAGTTGTTTCTATCCGAAGATGGTAGAGTGTTTGCGATAGCGAGTGTCTCGGTCGGCTTCTTTTTTGCATGGTGCGCCTATGCGATTAGCGTCGTTACGGTACCCATGCTGTTAGACCGCAAAGTGGATGGATTTACGGCGATTCGCATCAGCATCAAGGCAGTGTTGCAGAACATGCCTGCCATGATGCTGTGGGCGTTTCTCATCGTGCTGATCATCGGCCTTGGAATGCTCACCTTCTTCGTCGGCCTGCTCGTAGCCCTACCACTGATTGGACACGGAACCTGGCACGCCTATCGAGCTCTGGTGCCGTCAGCCGAATAAGGGTGTTTCGGGCGGTAAAAAGGAGTCTGCCCTGAATAATCCGCCTGTCATTTTTCAATCATTAATGATTCGGCGGCTGATGTAAACCCGCGACAAAGTCGCATTCGGCCGTATTGAAGACCCGTTTGAGTGCCTTGAGCTGAATCCATCATATACGAAATAGGCTTAACTGTTTGAATTGATGTCGGTATATCCTGTTTGGTAATTATGACACGAAGAAATGATAGCTTGCAGTTTTGATTAACAAACAGTTATAAAGAATGATTATTAAATGGCAGCTTTATGGTAAATCAAACCATGATACTTATATTTCTTGAATTACCGGAATAGATCCAGAGTGTGTGGAAACTAAAATGTATCCTGTTGAAGTATAAAAATATGAAAAAAACAAGCTATAGCGTAAATATTAAGAGAGTTTTAGTATCAGTATCAAATATCTAAAATATTTACGTGAGAGCAGATTTATTTTTTCACTGTAGAGCTTTCACACAGCCTCGGTCAAAACCACCCAAATACATAGATGACTAAGTTGGCACTTCAAGTCGAAAACCGCATTTTTATTAACAGACTACAATCACCACCGGGTAGCCAGATTAGATTGAGCTAGTACAATTAATGTCCTATGGACATATTGGATAATGTAATTATAATCCTGGAAAAATCAGTTGAACCTATTACTCCAGGATTATTGAGCCCCCCAGAATGATGCATTCTTTTCAAGAAATTCATGATAAGGCATATAATGACTGCCGTCACAGGAAAATGTCAGGCTAATCAAGCCATTAAAAATATTAATAGAAGCTGAGCGCAAGTAAATAGTGTCATCTGCAGTACGCAGTTTTTTCATTGTTTCAAAGATTGGCTTAATCATCTCTTTTGGGATCAGTGCATCATCAGGATAGGGACGATTGGGATAAGCCATACAAATATCCGTATCAAGAAGCGCTTCCTGATCCAGTATCCGGTAGCGATAAGGATCATCCATCACCCAGACTGTTGCCCGACTACTGGAAAAATGAAAAACACCCTGAAACATGCCGCGCTGAGTTAAAAGCTCTTCAAGAATAGCAAATATTTGATCAATATTCTTATCCAGAACGCTCTCAGTACGACTTTGCTGAAAAACCAGACTACGGATCGATGGATCACCTTTAATTTGTCGCCAGCAATCCGACTCCTGATAGAGTTTTGTGGTGACAGGCAGGTCCCGTAAGTCAAAATCTGCACCGAGAAAACCGACAGCTTCATTGTCTTTTTTCACCACCTGCAGTGCAGTGATAGAAGGACGCGTTAAGTTCATACTGATATAAGCATCGGACAACAAAAAACCTTCTGAAGGTACAGCTTCTTTCATATAAGGTCTTGCTGAGCGATCACGACCAAAGTGCTCTTCTAACAAACCATCTTTACTGATATTGTCACTGAGCTGAATACCGTTAAGATCCGTCAGATAAAGGTAAGTACAATTTGGAATTTGTGAAAATCCAGCCAACAGGACTTCATTTATTTTTTCACGTTCAAACTCAATAGCAGCACACTCTTCTGCAATTATATGTAAAGGTTTGGACAGTGAATGCGCCAAAATTTTTCGTTGTTTATTTATACTGTCTTTCCAGTTGCTTTCTATCAAGAGACCTTATCCTGTACTTGGATGATTTTTTTGTGTTGTAAGCTGAGTATTTTAGTGAAAGAGATGATCTTAGCAAAGAAATATTTCATTTTTATGATGGGAATAGTTTAAATACCTATTACAGCATGTACTCTTGATTTTAGGAGCTCTTCATTTTAGGAGCTGGGAATACTCAGGACTTTACCGAGATAAAGTGTATTATTTTTCATTTTATTAGCTCTTTTAA
>JAPVVU010000215.1 GCA_028571885.1 Gammaproteobacteria bacterium
CAGACACTGACACAAGTCTGGTATCCACTGCCGCTAGCCATAGCAATGTTAGTGCTTCTTTATGCCGCGTTACTGAAACAAGATACTATGGCAAGACAAAGCAGGTTTGAGTCTGCCGGATTTGAGTCTGATAGTCAGGTGGAAAAATGATTATTGATACGCTTTACTGGCGTGAACCTCTCTGGTTATTCACTCTAATACTGCCCTGGATTATTATTCTGTTTACATACTACTACCAGAAAAAACAGTGGCGGCAAATAGCTGATCCCGATTTGTTACCCTGGGTACAGGGCAATTCACCATCATCACGGCAAACAATCAGTCAGGTTTTTTTAGCTATTGCCTGGTTATTCTTCAGCATAGCTCTGGCAGGTCCCCGTACGCCGCAGTGGATTCCTCCAGATATACAGAATGATGATGTTTCCGTGATGGCGGTGATTGATTTTTCCGCTTCCATGAAAGCCATTGATGTAAAAACTGACCGAATTACCCAGGCACAAATACTGCTTAAACACTGGCTTGAAGAGATCTCTGAGCAGCTTATACCTGTAAAATTGCGCATGGGCCTGATTATTTATTCAGGGCATTCCCACACTCTTCTTATACCAGGCGCTGATAAAGCTTTAGTAAAACATTATATTGCGCAACTGCATCAATTCAAACCACCGACCTTAGGCAATGATCTGTCGACAGCATTGCAAACGGCTTCTGAATTGCTTAAGGATTTTAAAGGTAAACGTTCTATCTTATTATTAAGTGATGGCGATCTGGGAGAAAAAGCAGGCGATGCCGCGCAAAAAGCGGCCTCTCGAATTAAAGCAGAAGGTTTATTGAGTTTATCGGTGATAGGCGTAGGGAATAATGAGGCGGTTAGAATACCCGGAGCAGAGGGTGGTGCACTGACTGATAATGGTAAAGTGATCGTTAGTCGACGTCAAATTTCATGGCTTAAAGAATTAGCTGAACTGGCTGATGGCAAATATTATAATGCTGAATCTGCCGGAAAACTTAACCTGGCTGATGTGCTTGATTTACCAAAACCACGTATTGATCCGCAGTTCAGTCATCAGATTATTTGGGATGAATGGTTTTATATGCCTTTATTGGGCGGCATATTTTTCAGTCTGCTGGGGTTACAGATTTCTGGAAAAAGGGCTCAAAAGTTATCCGCTATAGCGCTGATATTTTTTCTCAGCGGCTGCAATATCTCTAATGACAAGAGCAATGATTATAGCAAGAATGAGACAGACAAAAAGATTTACGATACGCTTATTTCAGGTGACTATTCCGGAGTGCTTGGTTTAATCGAGGATTTGTCAAAAGAAGATGATAGCTATATTTACAGCCATAATAACAGCACTATTCGTTTTTCTGAAGGTGTCGCTTGCTATCGTTTAAAAGATTATGTTTGTGCTCAACAGGCATTTTCCTCGCTAGCGTGGTCCGAAACGGATAAAAATCGACGTGGGATGGCGGTCTTTAATCTTGCGAATACGCATTTTCGACTAGGTGATTATGAACAGGCAGCCATTTTATTTAAAGATGCTGAACTACTGGGGATAACAGCAGAAAAGACCCGTATCAACCAGGCATTTGCCGATAGTCTTGCTGATGCTGTCAGGCGTCGTGTTACAGACATTGCCAAAACAAAACAACGTGCTGACTGGTTATCATCAGCACGAAAACTACCTGATGATTTTGACGAGCGAATGGCTATTGGCGTTTATCTGCCGCAGACCAAAAAAAATAAAACTATTTTTTCCGGTTTATCTGTCAGTGAGCAAAATTCACTGGTGAAAAATGGTATAAAACGCATTCGAACGACCAGTAAAATAAAATCATCTAACGCCAGTAAATTTTGGGTATCATCTAAACAAAAAAATCTGCCGCAACAGACTTCTGGTTTGTTTAATCATTTAATGTCCTTTGAAACGGGTCTTCGCTATGTGCCGGATGAAGCCATTGAGATAGAAGGTCAGCGCTCATGGTAAGATCATTTCTGCTTTATTGTTTATTGCTTCTTTTACCATTGTCAGGGCATACTGCTGACGTTGCTGAACTCAGGATCCTGGCTGACAAAAATCAGGTGGAAATGGGAAAATATCTATCTGTTCGTCTTGTCTATATTGGAAATGATATTCCAGATACCAGTCATCTGGAAAAATGGTATAAGGATTTCTTTGTTGATCGCGGCGAAACAGAGGCAGAAGATTTACCTGGCAGGCTCATGCAGTATACAGAACGACTGCGCTTATATCCGCGCTCAGCTGGTAGTAAAATGCTGCACAGCATTGCACTGGGCGGTGCATTTTCTCAGCCGGTCGGGATAGAAGTGAAACCGGTTATTCGAGATGGTATTGACGGCACACCGCAATGGCAGTCTCTGCCGGAAAGTATCTGGCAGGGAGAGACGATTAAGGTGACTGTTGTACAAAATTTACTGCATCCATCTAATGAAATCGTCATGGAGAATGTTTCATTTCCGGGATTCTATGTGCAGGAGATTGGGCAGGAAATAGTGCAGGAACATATTACAGAAAATAATAAAAAAACAGTACGCCTGAACTGGCTTATTACAGCACAAAGTTACGGTATTTTTCAACTTGAACTGCCAGCCATTGTACAACGCGGACGGGGTCGCTGGCGCTTTTATCTGCCTCGTGCTGTTATTAGAGTAAAACCTTTACCCAGTTACATTCCGCCAACCATACCAGTTGGTAAATTATCAATACACACGGGGCTCACCTATGAAGAGGATAAACCCTTCTGGTTTGTGGAATTGCATAATGAAGGTCAATTACCTGAAGAAGTCTATGGCATCCGTACTCAATTAGCAGAATTAACGGGCCAGCCTGTGGAAGCTGTTAAGCAGTTAACAGATAAAGAAACATCTAGTGAAGACAGTACCGGAGCAGGCTCGGATTCTCCGCTGGATTTTATTCATCGATATCAGATTCCTGTACCTGAATGGACATGGGGAATAAGTGCAGGCCCGGAAATTATGGTGCCTTATTTTGATGTTCATAAAGGTCATGTTATTACTGTTTCAAAAAGATTGCCTGCTGTGTGGTATATCAGTAAAACAGGACGATATCTGCTATTTATTATGCTGGCTTTTATATTAGTAGTGATATTAAATATGAGTTTTAAAAGATTAAAAAATATTCTGGCATGGCGACGTTATCGTGACCTGTTGAGACAGGTAAATCAGGCTCATGAGCTGAGAAAGATATTGCTGGCTCAGGGGGATTTTTTAACATTGGAAGCATGGTCAGCATTGGAGATTAACTTAGATACAAGCAGGATGGATCAAGGCAATATGACAAAACATATTGCCAGACAACTCAATGCACTGTGTTATGCTCGTACAACACAGATTTCAGTCGATGAAGTCAAACATCAGGTGATTGCTTTGCATACGTTCAGATATTGGCTCATGTTCAACCGGTAAATATGCTGATGTCCATTTTGGTAAATCGCCTGGCAATACCAGTAGTCCTAAACAATATGCCTAAACAATAGTCCTATAGATGCTTTGGATAACGATAAATGTATATAACAAAAGTCTCAGATGAAAAGCAAATAGAGCTTGTCGCTGCACTGGCCTGTGAAATATGGCATGAGTATTTTACCCCGATTATAGGTAAAGCTCAGGTTGAATATATGTTAGAAAAATTTCAATCTAAAAAGAGCATTGAACAGCAGATTCAAAATGGCTTTATCTATTTTTTAATGATAAATAATGCCGAGCCTATTGGTTATGCAGGTATTATCATAAAAGACAGAGAATTATTTTTGAGTAAACTTTATGTTGTCTCAGCACAGCGTAACAAGGGATTTGGGAAACAGGTTGTTGTATTCCTTGAAGACCTGGCACTTGAACAGGGTGCAGAAAAAATCACTCTGACTGTTAATAAAAATAATTCAAATACCATAGGTGCATACCAAAAAATGGGCTTTATCAATGTTGAATCTGTGATTAAGAACATTGGTGAAAATTTTGTAATGGATGATTTTAAAATGGAAAAAAATTTACACCGTCCATTTGCAAATAAATGAAAGTGCTGGTTTATAGTTTTCGTTAAAAATGGGTGTTATTAAATGAGTGTTATTAAAATGATAACCAGAAAAATATTTCAATATCTGATATTTATTTATGTGTTCTTTGGCATTAGTTTACCGGTGATGTCATCCGATATAATCTATCAGGATAAAATTAACCAGTTTGATATTGAAACCGTGATTGATGGCTTAGGCATTCCATGGGGTATGGCTTTTCTATCTGCGCACGAGATAATCTTTTCACAAAGAAACGGAAAAGCTGGTTTAATTAATCTTAAACAAAATAAACTGACCTGGCTGAAAAACACACCTTTAGTTTATCATAGCGGGCAGGCGGGTCTGCTTGATATTGCTGTACCAGATGACTATGAGCAAACAGATGAGCAAACAGGCTGGATATATTTTACCTATAGCAAACAGCGGGGTAATAAAAGTGCAACCACACTAGCAAGGGCTAAACTGCAAAAAAACAGTTTGCATAACTGGCAGGATCTTTTAGTCAGCCAGTCATTTGAGGAAACTACCAGGCATTATGGCAGCCGCATTGCTTTTGATGGCAATGGGCATGTTTTTTTCTCTATTGGTGATCGTGGAAATCGTCCAAATGCTCAAAATTTAACAAATCATGCAGGTACCATTTTACGCTTAAATCTTGATGGCAGTATTCCAGATGACAATCCTTTTATTGGTAAGAATCATGTGCTTCCGGAAATCTGGAGCTATGGTCATCGCAATCCCCAGGGACTGTTTTACGATAAAAAGACCGCTCATCTCTGGTCTATAGAACATGGGCCAAGAGGGGGAGATGAAATCAACTTGATCTTAGCGGGTAAAAATTATGGCTGGCCGGTGATTTCTTATGGAATGGAATATTGGGGACCCGTTAAAGTCGGTGAAGCAACGCATAAAAAAGGAATGCAACAGCCGATTAAAGTTTATATACCTTCCATTGCACCAGGTAGCTTACTACTCTATTCAGGTAAAGCCTTTCCACAATGGCGAGGGAATCTGTTTTCCGGCGCATTAAAATTAACACATCTGAATAGAATTGTTATTAATTCTGATCTGATGGTAATTGATGAAGAGCGTTTATTGAAAGATTTCAACGAACGTATCAGATGTGTGATTGAAAGTCCCGAAGGCTGGATTTATTTATCGACAGATAGTGGTAAAATATTACGCCTAAAACCAACGAACAAAATTGAGTAAAAAAGTTTATAATACTTCGCGTTTTATAATATATAGTGCAATAATGATTTAGTTTTTTTTATAAGATAGAGCAAAGGATATTTTACAGATGCGTATACTTCACACCATGATCCGGGTAGGTAACTTACAACGTTCAATCGATTTTTATACAAAGATTTTAGGTATGACACTTTTGCGTCAAAAAGAATATCCGGAAGGTCGTTTTACACTGGCATTTTTGGGTTATGGTGATGAGAAAGATAATTCTGCCATTGAGCTGACTCATAACTGGGATACTGAAACTTATGAACAGGGGACTGGCTTTGGCCATATCGCCATTGAAGTTGATGATGTATATAGTGCAGCTAAACAAATCAGAGCCCAAGGTGGTGAGATAATTCG
>JAPVVU010000216.1 GCA_028571885.1 Gammaproteobacteria bacterium
TTTCAGGTGGTATTCCTATTGGTTTCAAACTCAGTGCCAACCATATTGAAAAAGATATTCAATTTGCACTTGATGCCAGTGCTGACTACATTATTTTAGATGGTCGTGGTGGCGGTACGGGTGCAGCCCCTGAAATGTTTAGGGACCATATCAGTGTACCGACCATTCCCGCGCTGGCACGAGCCCGGCGTTATCTTGATGAACAAGGTGCAAGTGGTCGCGTTACTCTTATTATCACCGGTGGTTTACGTGTCCCCATTGATTTCGTGAAAGCGCTGGCATTGGGTGCGGATGGTATTGCCATTTCAAATAGTGCTATGCAGGCAATTGGATGTGTTGCCGCTAGAATGTGCAACACTAATAATTGCCCGGTAGGTATTGCGACGCAAAAAGAAGAATTACGTCAAAAGCTGAATATAGAAAAATCAGCAAGCCAGTTAAATAATTTTTTTAATGCCTCCGTCGAGTTGATGCAGGTAATGTCCCGGGCATGTGGACATGATCATTTGAATAAATTCAATAAAGACGATTTGGCAACCTGGCATCGTGAAATGGCTTTATTATCAGGGGTAATGTACTCGGGCTACACAAGTCCAATAAATTGAAATACTGAAAAGCAAATTAAATATTAAAGGTGATACAAAATGTTACTTAACCTTTAACCTTTAATTCTGCATGAGTTATTGCAAAGGCCTCAATGGCTTTATCCAGATCGGCTTTAGTATGTGCAGCGGAAATCTGGGTTCTTATCCTTGCTTTACCTTTTGCTACAACGGGGAAGAAAAAACCGATAGCATAAATGCCATGAGTGAGTAATTTTTGTGACATTTTCTGGGCCAGTTGCGCATCACCAAGCATGACGGGTACGATAGGATGATCGCCCGGTGCAATATCAAAACCTGCCTGTTTCATTCCGGCACGAAAATAACGCGTGTTTTCTTGCAAACGATCTCTTAGTTCCGTTGAAGCGCAAAGTATATCCAGCACTTTGATCGTCGCAGCACAGATAGAGGGAGCCAGACTGTTTGAAAAAAGATAGGGACGCGAACGCTGTCGTAACATGTCGATAATTTCTTTTCGACCCGAAGTATAACCGCCCGAAGCGCCGCCCAATGCTTTACCAAATGTGCCTGTAATGATATCAACTCGATCCATTACGTGGTGATATTCATGTATGCCGCGACCTGTTTTACCCATAAAGCCAACCGCATGACAGTCATCATGGTGAACCATGGCATCATACTGATCGGCGAGATCACAGATTTTATCCAGTTGAGCTATAGTACCATCCATGGAAAATACGCCATCAGTGGTAATTAGAATACGACGGGCACCTGCTTTTTTTGCTTCTTTTAGTTTCGCTTCCAGATCGACCATATTATTATTTTTATAGCGATAACGTGCTGCTTTGCATAAACGAACGCCATCAATAATCGATGCATGATTAAGCTCATCAGAAATAACGGCGTCTTCTTTGCTCAGTATGGTTTCAAATAACCCTGTGTTTGCATCAAAACAGGCGGCATATAAAATTGTATCTTCCATACTCAGAAAGTCGCTTACTCTGCTTTCAAGGGTTTTGTGGATAGTCTGGGTGCCGCAGATAAAACGTACTGAAGAAAGTCCAAATCCCCATTGATCATAACTGTCTTTTGCAGCTTGAATGACCTGAGGGTTGTTTGCCAGACCAAGATAATTGTTGGCACACATATTAATGACTTCACTGCCATCGGCCAGGGTAATGGCATTTTTTTGTTCAGAGGCAATGATGCGTTCTGTTTTCCATAAACCAGCGACCTTTATTTCAGCGAGATCCTTTGCCAGACTTTCTTTTGCACTTTTAAAACTCATAATATATCCTGTTGATTGCTTCTGAGCGTTGATAATTGAGAGTTGGGAGTTGGGAGTAAAGAGTAAAGAGTTGAGCCTTAATCCCAGCTGAGTATCACTTTACCAGACTTACCTGAACGCATCACATCAAAACCTTTCTGGAAGTCACTATAATGATACCGGTGAGTAATGATTTTTTCCAGTGGGATGCCGCTTTGAACCATCATGGTTCCTTTGTACCAGGTTTCAAAAATTTCACGACCATAAATACCTTTGATAAACAGCCCCTTGAAAACAACCTGATCCCAGTCGATGCCAGTTCCTGCGGGCATAATTGCCAGCATGGCAATTTTTCCACCGTTGATCATATTACCAAGCATATCTCTGAAAGCCTGTGGTGAACCAGACATTTCCATGCCTACATCAAATCCTTCAAGTATACCCAGGCTGCGCATAAAGTCTTTAGTTAAGGGGCCGTCATTGACATTTAAAGCAATGGCTTTGGGAACAATTTCTTTGACTAAATTTAATCGATAGGGGTTTAAATCGGTAATAACAATATTACGTGCGCCACAATGTGCAGCCACCATTGCAGCCATGATACCAATGGGGCCGGCACCGGTGATTAATACATCTTCGCCGACCATATTGAATGAAAGTGCAGTGTGGACTGCATTGCCATAGGGATCAAAACAGGCCAGAACTTCTGTTGAAATTTTGCAATTGGGGCGGTAGACATTTTTGGCTGGAATTGATAAATATTCAGCAAAACAACCCGTGCGATTCACACCAATACCAATTGTATTGGGACATAGGTGACGTCTGCCTGCCAAACAGTTTCGACAACGTTCACAGACAATGTGACCTTCGCCGGAAACGATATCACCAATCGATAATTCGCTGACATTTGCCCCGAGTTCAACAATTTCACCGGCAAATTCATGCCCAATGGTCATGGGAACGGGAATGGTTTTCTGTGCCCAGTCATCCCAGTTATAGATATGTACATCGGTCCCGCAAATGGCGGTTTTTTGTATTTTAACTAAAACATCGTTGTTACCTACTTCAGGGAGTGGTACTTCTTCAAGCCATAAGCCTTCTTTTGCGTGCTTTTTTACTAAAGCTTTCATCTTTTTGATAGCTGTCATCACTTATGCTCTGTATTTTAAGTGTTATAAACGAGTAACTTGTTGATTTATTATAAAAAAATTAGTCACGGTTATTATTTTTTTAAATTGTAACAGAAATAAGACGTTATTTAATTGATATAAATTATTTTCAATCGTCTTACTCACATTGTTTTATAAAATGATATTGGAGGAATATAATCAAATGGTGATAATGTCACTTACAATACTTCTTATTCCGTATATTCTTATCTAAAATTTATTATTAGATAGAATATAGGGGAGTAGTAAGGTGACACAGATTCAATCAAGACTGGCACTTTTTCCAGTGTCTTTTTTTTCATCTGTTATGGGCATGGCTGGTTTTAGTATAGCTATTGCTAAAGCAGAGTCTATTTATGCGCTTGAGCCTAAGGTGTCTCTCGTTCTTTCAGTGATAACGATGCTGCTTTTTCTGTTGTTACTGGTTATTTATTCACTCAAATTTATAAAAGAAAAAGAAGCGGTTATTAAGGAATTACATCATCCGATTAAAATAAGTTTTTTTCCTACTATTTCTATCAGCTTGTTATTATTATCGATTTGTATGCTGCATACTAATACCGAACTGGCCAATGTTCTATGGCTTATTGGCAGTAGTTTACACCTTGGTTTTACTCTCTATGTGATGAATGCCTGGATAAATCATGATTATTTTAATATCAATCATATGAATCCTGCGTGGTTTATTCCTATAGTGGGAAATATTTTGGTGCCGATTGCAGGTGTGCCGTTAGGTTATGCTGATATTTCATGGTTCTTTTTCAGCATTGGTATTGTTTTCTGGCCAGTGTTACTGACTATTATATATTATCGGGTCATTTTTCATCCGGCATTACCCGATAAACTGGTGCCAACGTTTTTTATTCTTATCGCTCCGCCGGCAGTTGGCTTTCTGTCCTATATGCAGCTGAATGGAGAGTTGGATAACTTTGCCAGAGTGCTTTATTTTTCAGCTTTATTTTTTACTTTATTGGTATTAACTCAATTTCGTCGATTTTCAAAACTGCAGTTTTTTCTATCCTGGTGGGCTTATTCCTTTCCACTGGCTGCTGTGAGCATTGCGAGTTTGCGTATGTATGAAATAACTCAGAATATGATGTATTCAGTGATTGCTATTATTTTACTGACTATATTGACCTCATTTATCAGTATGTTGATTATTAGAACATTCAAGGCGATTTTTGATAAACAGATTTGTGTAGAAGAATAATAAATTTTTTTAACTTTTATTGTAACTATTTAGTCAGATAATACAAAAGTCCTGTGGTTGCTTGTTTTTCTTACTTTAAACTGTTTGAGCGCAGCGAGTTTTTAAAGTAAGAAAAACAAGTGACCATAGGGCTACAAATGGTTGTTTCCTTGTATTAAGCTGAATAGTTACCTTTTATTTAACTAAGGTATAGCCCTGTCGGTCTATACCTTTTTTAGTTGGAAGCTGATTTTTGATAGGCAGTTCACAGTTCATTTATTGAAACTGGGAACGATGCCCAGGATATTTTTTTCCTATTCTGTTGTAATAAATCAAGATAAAAAGTGTCTAAAATAAAGTGAGGTACGATATTGTGGGCTTTGGTGTAATTTTAAAGTAAAAATTATGTTGAGTAAGATGATGCCTGTGAAAAATAAACATGTGGTATTAAATTCCGCTGATAGTGTGCCGGTTGAATCAGAAGTGCCCCCGAGAAGAACAAATGAGATTGAAAGTCTCAAAATATCTGCAAAATCGATACTTAAGCATGAAATATCAAACCTTCAGATTATTCCTCCCGTTGCAGTCAAACTGCTTAAGCTGACCAATGATGAATCAGCTTCGTTCTCTGACTTATCATTTATAATAGAGACAGAGCCTGCCTTATCTATTGAAGTTTTACGGTTAGTCAATTCGGCTTTTTATAATTATCCCCATAAGGTTATGTCCATTAAACGGGCCGTTACTTTGCTAGGCTTTTCTACCATTCGTCAAATTGCGCTGAATCTCCTTTTGTTCAAAAAAATGATTAAACATCAGGGCAAGCATGAGTTTAATCAGATTTTCTTCTGGCAACACTGCCTTTTTGTTGCTACTTTAAGCAAAATTATTGCCAGAGAAGTGAATCATCCTGATCCTGATATGGTATATGCAGCAGGATTATTGCATGACATTGGAAAAATTGTACTGGAAAGTCATGGACAGCTTACCTATAGTGATTTTTTAAGCACCTTTGAAAACAGCGAAAATTCCGCCAGAAATAATGAACAAAGTTTTTTTGGTATTAATCATGCTGAAATGGGTGCTGTTTTTTGTCAAACATGTGACTTACCAGACAGTATCATTGATGTTGTGTTGAATCATCATCGTTCTTTTAATTCACTTTTTATTAATGATCAGACAAAACAGAATATTTCAATTGTCTCGTATGCTAATTTCATTGCCTGGCTGCAGGGGATTGGTTCTGTTGCACGAAATGATTATCCGGCTTTACAACCAGAAGTATTTAAAATTATTAATGGCTATAATATTGATATAGAGACGATTTTGGAAAAAGTGGATGTTGAGATACGTCACATTAGTACTTTTTATAATTTCAAGTTTCCCAGCTTGAATCGCTTGAGAGCAAATCTGATAAGTACTATTTTTAATCTGGATTTTATCAAAAA
>JAPVVU010000217.1 GCA_028571885.1 Gammaproteobacteria bacterium
GCTAACCATACCATCCAATCATCCATTTTTAGCACCACATTTCGAACGCCCCACCATTCTTTTCAAATGTCTGCTCTGGTGGTCAAGCAGACTTAAAAGTACGCGACAATGTGAAGAAACAGTTTATGATATGCTATATTATTATAAAAAGTGATGAAATAAATTTATGAAACCATTTTCTGAATCCTGTGAACAGAATAAAGATGTTATTCTGAAAGTCATCAAACCAATACTCACCTCACGTCACAGCCTGCTTGAGATTGGCAGCGGTACCGGACAGCATGCCATTTATTTTGCTCAGGCAATGCCGCATCTGAAATGGCATACAAGTGATCGTGTTGAGGCTTTAAGTGGTATCCAGATGTGGCTGGATGAATTTTGTTCAGATGGGAAATTACAAAACATTCGATCACCTATTGTCCTTGATGTGTCACAAACAAACTGGCCTGAGCTTAAAGTTGATGCTATCTTTACCGCTAACACCTTACATATTATGCATTGGAATGATGTGCAGAAGCTTTTTGAACAGGCTCCAAAACTTCTCGTTAGTGATGGTGTTATCTTGATCTATGGCCCCTTTAACTATCAGGGGCAATATACCAGTGACAGTAATGAAAGCTTTGATGGCTGGTTAAAAGCTCGTGACTCAAAAAGCGGCATCAGAGATTTTTCAGACTTAGAAGTGCTGGCAGCAAAAAATGGGCTGAAATTTCTGGCTGATTATGAAATGCCTGCTAATAATCGCATTTTGTGTTGGCAGAAAATGATCAATTAGGGAAAAAGATTTTTTACCCCTGTTTTAGAGACTCCTGTTTTAGAGAAAGTAACTTCGTTATTATGATGTTTATTTTATCATGAGAAATAGGCCTTTTTTAAGACAAAAATTTCATACTAAAAAGGAAAGGTTATGAATGCACTCTTTAATCCGCTGAAACTTGGCTCGCAAACTTTATCAAATCGTATCCTCATGGCTCCTTTGACTCGTTGCCGGGCAGAAAATAACCATGTGCCGGGACATTTAATGGCAAAATATTATGCTCAACGAGCGAGTGCCGGGCTAATAATCGCTGAAGCAACCATGATTATGGAAGGAAACTCAGCTTTTTACAGTGAGCCGGGTATGTATTCAGAAGCACAAATCAAAGGTTGGCAAGAGGTTACCAATGCAGTTCACGCTGCCGGTGGAAAGATTTTCCTGCAACTCTGGCATGGCGGCAGAGCCTGTCATCCTGCGTTTAATAATGGTGCACAGCCGGTTGCTCCCAGCCCGATTGCTATTGATGGTCATGTACATACTCCCGATGGTGATCTGCCTTATGTTGTGCCTCGTGAACTTAGTGATGATGAAATACCGGATATTATTGAAGGTTTTAAAACAGCTGCTGAAAATGCCATGTCGGCTGGTTTTGACGGGGTAGAAGTGCATGGGGCTAACGGTTATTTACTGGATGAATTTTTACGTGACGGCTCAAATAAACGTCAGGGTAATTATGGCGGTTCCCTTGAAAATCGAGCCAGACTTTTGCTTGAGGTACTGGAAGCTGTGTGCAAAGTGTGCGGCAGTGACAGAGTGGGTCTGCGTATATCGCCATTGAACAGTTATAATAGTATGGTGGATAGTGATCCGCCTGGTTTATCCAACTGGTTAGCTAAGAAAATGAATAAATACAATTTGGCCTATTTGCATGTGATGCGAGCTGATTTTCTACAACAGCAAAGTGCCGATATTCTAAGCCCTTTTCGTCGTCACTTTCATGGAGTACTTATTGCCAATATGGGATTTAGTGCTGAAGAAGCCAATAGCGGTATTGAAGAAGATAAATTTGATGCTGTTGCTTTTGGAACGGCTTTTCTGGCAAATCCGGATTTGCCAGAACGATTCAAAGCCAATACAAGACTCAATGAAGCTGATCCCGATACCTTTTATTCTCCCGGTCCTGAAGGTTATATAGACTATCCCACTGTTGAAATGAGTTAGCTATAAACCGACTAAATAGAATCAGGTTATAACAAATTATTTGCCTATTGGGAGACTTGCTTGCGGGAATTGCCGCATCACTTTGTTGTATAGGCCCACTGGTTTTACTGTTATTACTTTTGTGATGATCCAAAAACTTAGGATAGAATGATTAGTTTTATCAAATTTAGAAGGTTTATCACCTGTCCGAACAACCTTACTCATTTTTTGAAGAGACTTTTTTCTTTAGCTGGTAAATTAGATCCAAAGCTTCTCGGGGAGAAAGATTATCAGGGTCAATATTTTCTATAGCGGTCAGTAGTTCATTGTTCTCTTGTGCTGCTTCAACCTGCTTGTCTGTGTCAGGGGTTATTTCTTTAGCTGAATTATTATCACCTGCTGAAAATGTTTCTTCCAATGACGATAATTTTGTTTTAGCCACTTCAATCACTTCTTTGGGTACACCGGCTAAAGCCGCTACCTGAATGCCATAGCTTTGTGAGGCACAACCATCTTGTACCTTATGGAGAAAGACAATTTTATCACCGTGCTCAATGGCATCAAGATGGACATTGACTATTTGCGCAAAAGAGTCAGGTAAGTGAGTCAGCTCAAAATAATGGGTGGCAAATAAAGTGAAAGCCTGACTTTTTCCGGCAAGATAATGAGCGGAAGCATAAGCAAGTGACAAGCCGTCATAAGTGCTGGTGCCGCGACCTATTTCATCCATTAAGACCAGGCTTTCTTTGGTGGCATTGTGCAAAATATTTGCTGTTTCTGTCATCTCAACCATAAAGGTTGAGCGCCCGCCCGCCAGATCATCTGATGCCCCAATACGAGTAAAAATACGATCCACGGGACCAAAAACAGCTGCCTGAGCAGGGACATAGCTGCCGATATGAGCCATCAGAGTGAGCAGCGCCGCCTGACGCATATAGGTTGATTTACCCCCCATATTAGGACCGGTAATTAATAACATTCGTCGCGCATCATTGAGCAGCATATCATTGGCAACAAAGGGATCATCCTGAATTTTTTCTACTACAGGATGACGTCCCTGGGTGATTGACAAGCAAGGTTCGGGGCTTAATTGCGGCTGACACCATTGCAGAGTAAATGCCCGTTCTGCAAAATTTGTCAGGACATCCAGTTCACATATGGCCTGTGCGCTGAGTTGTAACGCTCTGAGCTGAGGTGCGAGCAGCTCAAAAAGTTCTTCATAGAGTGCTTTTTCTTTTGCCAGCGCTTTTTCATTGGCACTGAGTACTTTTTCTTCAAACGCTTTTAATTCAGGCGTGATGTAACGTTCGTTTGTTTTCAGCGTTTGTTTGCGTTGATAGTTATCCGGGACATTCTCAGACTGGGCACGGCTGACCTCAATAAAATAACCATGTACACGATTATAATTAACCTTTAGAGTCGGGATGCCGCTGCGTTGTTTTTCTCTTATTTCCAAATCAATTAAAAATTGATTGGCATTTTTTTGAATATTACGCAGTTCATCCAACTCTCGATTATAACCTGCAGCAATGACACCGCCATCACGAATAAGTACCGGCGGATTCTCAATAACAGCATGCTTGAGCAAATCATGCTGCTCAGGAAAGACGGCAATCTGTTGGGCAAGTTGCTTAATTAACGGGTCAGTAGTTGCGACTAGTTCACTTTGTAATAAAGGTAAAACCGCAAGGGAAATTCTTAATCGTTCAAAATCTCTGGGCCGGGCAGTTTTTAAAGCAATGCGGGTAAGAACACGTTCAATATCACCAATTTGTTTTAGCAGAGGCTGAATTTCTTCATATTGGTTATCTGTTTGTAAATGTGCAATGCACTGATAACGTTTATTGAGCAGAACCTGATCACGTAAGGGACGGTTCAGCCAGCGTCCCAATAAACGACTGCCCATGGCAGTTGCTGTTTGATCCATAACGGCCATGAGCGTGTGATCTTTGTTGCCGCTCAAAGCACAATCAATTTCCAGGTTGCGTCGGCTGATGGTGTCTAGAATAACCGCTGTATCATGCTGCTCTGGTTTAAGACTGTGTATATGCGGCAGGGCAGTGCGTTGAGTATTCTGAACATATTGTAATAGGCAGCCTGCAGCCCTTAGTGCATTTTTATAGTCATCACAACCAAAGCCTTTTAAATCCTGAGTGGCAAATTGCTGATTCAGGCATTGTCTTGCAGACTGTTCATCAAACCACCAGGGAGGCTGTTCAGCAAATGCAGTTTGTTTGCCTAACTGACGCTGTAGAATTTCTTTGACTGCCGTATCTTCTTCTAATAATAACTCAGAAGGTCTGTGCCGTTCTAATTCAGATTGTAAAGCCTCCAGGCTATTGAGTTCTGAAACTGTGAATTGACCACTGGTTAAATCAAGAATCGCAAGCCCAAAAGCTCTGGCGTTTTGCTGCTCACTGATGTCCTGATTCTGAGCGTTATTATGCGCTTTTTCAACAGCATGATTAATAAAGATGGAGGCCAGTAAATTGTCTTTTCTATCTTCAAGCAGGTTGTCTTCGGTAATGGTGCCTGGAGTAATTATGCGCACGACTTTTCTTTCGACTGGGCCCTTAGAGGTTGCGGGATCACCAATTTGTTCACAAATGGCAACGGACTGATTAAGTTTCACCAGTTTAATTAAATAGTTATCAACGGCATGGTAGGGCAGACCCGCCATAGGGATTGGTTCACCATTTGATCGTCCCCGAGCCGTTAAAGAAAGATCCAGTAATTGAGAGGCACGTTTAGCATCATCAAAAAAAAGCTCGTAAAAATCTCCCATTCGGTAAAACACCAGCATATTGGGGAACTCAGACTTAATTTTTAAATACTGCTGCATCATTGGCGTATGCTGTTGAATATCGTATGATTTAGTGTTTTGGGAGGTCATAAGTCAATAGTTAACTCTTGAAAGCCGAATAAAATATTTCTTATTATATGATAATAAGCTTCAAGCCAAAAGCAGCATATCAACAATAAAGCACTTGAAAAATCATTTAAATCATAAGCTGAGAATGCTTACTATCAGACAGGACAACGCTGGTAGTGGAAAAAACATAATAGGGTAGTGGAAAAAAGATAGTGAAAAAAAAATCAAAGTGTATAATCATATACATCTAAATTATTTTTATTCAACTGCTGGATTGCACTATGCCCAATCAAATAATCTGGGAAAATAAAGGGGTTCTGTCTCGTTATAGTGGCTTGTTCAGTCCAGAAGCCCACATTGAAGGGCTTGGCAAACTTTTTGGTGATCCCAGGATAGATGGTATACGTTACATGATTGGTGATTATTCTGAGGTTAATGGCGATCTTCTAAATGAAGAGAGTATTGAATATCCTCTGGCAATGACTACTGGGGCAGCTTCTTATTTAAAAAATATAAAAGTCGCATTAGTGGCAACAGATAAAAAAATCATAGAACTATGCAGACACTTCATCGAACTTTCAAATCAAGTCAATCCTACCTGGGAAACCCGATTGTTTGAAGACATCATGGCCGCAAGAGACTGGATTTCTTCCAGTTAAGGATTTTAGAGCCGGAAAATGCAGTAATTTTAGGCAGGGAGAGGGTGCTGCAAATAACTATAGAGCAGAAACTAAAAAGACTCGTAAAA
>JAPVVU010000218.1 GCA_028571885.1 Gammaproteobacteria bacterium
CCGGCAGAGCAAGCATCAAAAAAAACAGCCTGGCAGAACAAATTATTTCCCAAACCCCAGGCCATTGAAAAAGATGTGCAATTCTGGAAAAAGGTCTACACAGAGATCACAACCTCAGAAGGTTATATTCATGATAATACTGACTTGTCTATTATTTATGAAAAAGTCAAAGTTCGCCAAAATCTAGGTTATAAAGCGCGTTCACGCTATACCAAAAAATATAAAAAAAAATATAAAAAGATACTTGCTAAACTGATTCAAGTGAAACGCTCACGTGCTCATACCAGTCAATTGAGCAAAGAAGAAAAAAGAGTATTGGCTTTATGGCCTGAGAATGTCAGTTATAAAGAGTTACGCAAAGCAAAAAAACATTTACGTTTCCAATTGGGGCAGGCAAATAAATTCAAGGCCGGTTTGATTCGCTCGGGTAAATGGAAGCCCTATATTATCAGTACCTTAAAACAAATGGGCTTACCCTTAGAAATAGCCGCCTTGCCGCATGTCGAATCTTCTTTTAATTATAAAGCTTATTCTAAAGTGGGTGCGGCTGGAATGTGGCAGTTTACTCGTTCTACCGGGCGCCGTTATATGCGTATTGATCATGTCCTGGATGAACGTCTGGATCCTTTTATTTCTACCCTGGCAGCCGCACAATTGTTGAAAAATAACTATGCTGTGACAGGCACCTGGCCATTGGCAATGACGGCTTATAATCATGGTGCTGCCGGCATGCGTCGGGCATCAAAAAAGGTCGGTACGACAGATATTGTGACGATTTTACGAAAATATAAGAGTCGTAGTTTTGGTTTTGCTTCACGTAATTTTTACCCCTCTTTTTTAGCGGCTGTTGAGATTTCCAGGCAGCCTGAAAAGTATTTCAAGAACATCAGGTTATCGCCGCCTGCCAATTATGAATTTATAAAACTGAGCGATTTTTTCAGTACGGAGACAATTATCGATACTCTGAAGATTGAACGGGTGGATTTAATGGCTACAAATCCTGCTTTGAGGCCTGCTGTGTGGGATGGGAATAAATATATCCCCAAATCGTATGAATTACGTATTGATCGTTCGTTAACGCCAAATGTCGCTAAAGTAATGAGTGAACTTTACAATATTGATGCTGACAAACGCTTCAAAAATCAGAAAGCTGATCGTTATCATCGGGTCACAAAAGGACAGACGCTTTCCATTATTGCTGCACGTTATGGTATTCGAATGAATGATTTAATTGCCAGTAATAATATGCGCAATAAACATATTATAAGAATTGGTCAGGTTTTAATATTGCCTCAACAAGGCAGTAAGAAAAAAACACTCGCTGCTACTCGAAGTAAAGAGAAAGTAAAAGAAGAAAATCCACCAAAAGCAGAACCTGTTGCTGTGTCTGAAGATGGAATTTATGTGGTTCAAAAAGGGGATAATCTGGATCGCATTGCTCGAAAAAATGCGATGAGCATTCGCCATTTGCTGAAATTAAATAATTTAAAAAATAAGAATAAAATTTATCCTGGACAGAGACTTGTTCTAATCAAACCAGAAGAAATTTCTAAACAGAAAACGATACAATTGGCTCAGATTGATAAGCGATTATCCACAACATCTGAAACCATGCCTGAGGCTTTTGATTCCGGTGAAAATGGTAATGGTATACCTCCTGAGGTAATTGAAATCATACCGCTTGCTCTTAAAGCTGATATACAGACTGAGCCTGAAGTAACTATTGCTGAAGCAACTGTGTCTGAAGTGACTGAGCCATTAAATGGAAATGGAAATGGAAATGGTGTCATAGAGGAAGAAGTCAGTGACTTGTTGGCGGACCCTAGTGATTATTCTGTTAACGAGAGTAATTTAATTGAGATTCAAGCGGCTGAAACTTTAGGTCATTATGCTGAGTGGTTACAAATCAGGGCCAGCGATTTAAGACGTCTTAATAAAATGAAATACGGTAAGCCGGTTGTGGTTGGAAAACGCCTTAAATTGAAATTTACCAAGGTGAAAGTTCAGGAATTTGAAGCACAAAGAATTCTTTACCATAAAACACTTCAGGAAGAATTTTTTGAACAAAATCAAATTATAGGGACGGATAAATATCGTCTGAATCGAGGAGAGTCAGTATGGAAGCTGACTAGAAAAACCTATAAAATTCCTTTTTGGTTATTACGCCAATACAACCCGGATTTGGATATGAATCGCATTAGTGCTGACAAGATCATTACCTTTCCTAAGGTGAAGCGGCGGAATCTTTAATTGTACGAACCACAACCTGGGCTGACAATAATTTCAAATTCCTATCCTTGGTTTTGGCAACAAACGTTCGCAACAACGTCCATACAGGATCGCCGGGTCTGTAAATAACTGACCCCATTAATATTTCACGGGCGGTCTCTGTTCTTGAATTTTCGTCAGGCAATGTGAGGGCATTATGGGTTGGAAAGATCTTGAATACAAAGAACGCTGGAAACTGGTCGTGGAAACCCTGCAGGCTTGTGCGACCATGGGAATGTTTCTGGTTGCTATGATCGGCATCTGGAAGGTAACACCTATTATCACCTATCAGATCGAGCGCCAGGAAGCGAAGACAGAGTTCTCCACAGAGATACAACACAACGGCGTGACAGCACGTTTTATGCAGAATGTGCACGATTGGTGGACCGGACAGGTGAAGAGTTACCGGCGCATCATGGAACTCACCGACAAAAGCTCGAAAGAAGGCTGGAAGGTCTCGTTCGAGATCGCGGATCAGGGCGGCAGCGCCATCGTTCCCGAGATGACACCAGACCTGCTCATTGTTCGCGCCACCGATGCAGCGGGTAAAAAAGAGGTGGTCAAGGTTCCGGTCAACGACAAGGCCATGACCCTCTCCCAATATATCCAGTGCCAGATCAATCAGGGGGTACTCTCCGAGCTGGAAGCCGGCAAGCGCGAACAGGTTGAAATTGCAGTTGGCCGCTATCTCCACAGTTATATGTTGCCGCGTGTCTCGCCTGCCTACGTTGAACCTGATATGTCGTTGCAGAAACTGCACGACGAGATCGCACTGCAACAGCAACGACGCGAGGATGCAGTTAAACAGATTCGAGCGTTATCCAGCATCATGAAGGCAACTATGGAGGAGCAGTAGCTATACACCTGTTTTCTCTGCTATGTCTGGACTGTGGTGCAGAAATAAAGATTATCTCTGTTATTTTTGGCGGGTTATTTTCAATGATTCTGGCTGCTTTATCAGTGATGCCTTTACGAATCATGATGATAAAACATATTGGTGGTATGACTGGCTCTGATGCGGATGTTAAATAAAGAATGTTCACTATTTCCCCTCATGGGGCCTACTTTTGGTGGAACACTTATTTAGTTAAATGCCCTAAAAAATAGCCCGAATTCTACTCAATGGTAATTTTAGGTGTGACGGGTCGTGCATTAAGCTCAGTGAGTAATCGTTGAAATTCCGGGGATTCATTTAATAATTCTCTTGCCACCTTACGCAACTCATCCACTTGTTCAGCAGGTAAAGCCAAACTGGTTGAAATCATGTTAAGCAGGCGATTTCTTTGTTTATCCTGTATGCCATTAAAATCAATGTGAATAAAAAAAGGTTTGACTTCAAAGTCTGCTATTTTTGATAATTGTGATGCCCATACCTGTAAAGAATCTTTTAACAATTGGATAGTTTCAATATTATAACGATTAATTTGTGTTGCGGAGGCCGCATTAAGTTGAGCTAATATTGCAGGTTCTCCAGGGCTTTTATCCATCTGATTTTTTGGCGATACGGCCGCATTAACAATAAGCAATACTAAGTATTTTGGTGGCTTGGAATATAATTTTTCTGATAGTTCAGGTACATTACTAATTATGTTCACTGTATCATAAATTACCCGAACACCCAGGTTATCAGCGACACCACCATCAACCAGATGAACGTAGTCAATACGATCTTTCTCAATGTAACGTAACAGTCCGCTTTTTATTTGCTCTGTTCGAGTATTATCTTGATGTTGTATTTCTACTGCATCTCCAGATGACTCAGCTTCATGGCAACCATGATAATTTTTTAAGACAATTGGAGCAAATGCAATGGGTACTGCTGATGAGGCTGCTACTGCTCTTGAAACTGGAAATTGTGATAAATCAGAGCACAGGAAGTTAAAATATTCTTGTCTGAAAATAAAAGGCTGACCCGCACTTAAATCGGTTGCATTAATTTGTATAAAAGGCATGTCACTTCTAAAATCAGCGAATGTTTTGCCATCAAAGATATATTTATCATAATAATTAATGGCTAATTCAGACCGGTTAAAACCACTACCGATAAACTTGAACCAGTTTAATGGATTTAGAAAACCACTAATGAGTTCATTCTGGACATTCTGTTTTAAGAAAACCTCTTCATAATCCTCAAATATTTGCTCGCCATACAGACCATAATATGCGGCTGTAAAGCTACCGCCTGAAACAGAGCTGATAACATCGACTTCAGACAGCAAACTATTCGTGCCCTTTGAAGTGGTAATCTTTGTATCCCTTAATGCTTCGAGTACGCCATATGAAAAAGCTGAAGCACGGGTTCCACCACCGGAAAAGGAGACAAAAAATCTAATCTCCCCTCTTTTTTTTAGATTGAGTTTGTAGGAATACGGGTTTTCAGGTGAATCGTCTGTTAATTCAATATTATCAATTTTTGACTGGCTTGCACAGCCTGGTAATATCAGTATAAAAAGAAAAATTAGATACCATTTTATCAATACATTCATAATCGCTTAATATTTACCTTGAATATTACCTGATTGATGGTTATTTTTTCCAGGTCAATCTCAATCCCATGATTTTGAAGATTTTCATAGCAATGATGTCGAATAACGCTGGAGTTTTAACAAATTCCATCTGTAAAAATAAGTGCATTAAAACCATTTAGAAAAGTAAGATTAAGCACCAATGTATTTTTTATATGATAACAGAAAATACGGATGGTCAGTATTTTATGAGTGCAAGTTTAATAAGGTAACTTTTTTGTTTCTTTAATTATTTTATAATAGTATTATCTTTACAATTAACTAACATTTTTTGAATTTAATTCTGGGTGGAATCTTTTGGATATAAAGGCAATACCTTTTTTATGACTGATCGTCTTTATGACTGATCGTCTTTATGACTGATCGTCTTTATGACTGATCGTTCAAATCATCCCTATATTGGTTTTTTCATTTGTATTTCGCTCCGGCGCCATAAAAAGCCTGGTCTTCTTGGTTTGATACCCTGGATATTTTCTTATTGATCCGGTCAAAGCGAATCTTGATTTAGCCAAGCGTATTATTTACAGAAAATGATGTTTAATACAAGATCATAGTTCAGGCTAATATTTCAATATTACCAATTTCGTGTTACTTCACGTTTTGATGGTTGGTTTTTAATACTAAATAAATGTTCATAAACAGTGAACAATGAGCATTAGAACCTGGCATTTATTATTGGGCTCGGACTGCGTCAAATCGCCCAATAATAAACGCCAGGTTCTGATGCTCATTGTTCACTGTTTATGAACATTTATTTAGTATTAAAAACCAACCA
>JAPVVU010000219.1 GCA_028571885.1 Gammaproteobacteria bacterium
AATAACACCATCAAAGGGTGCAATACTTAAAGTATCACGTAATTTTGTATCAATTTGCTGAATTTGAGAACGCGCCTGTTCAAGGGCCTGATGCGCCTGATCAAGCTGAGCTCGGGCAGCAGCAATATCAGCGCCCCGTTCCACACCATAATCCCGGGTCCCCATCATGTCAGACATGGGGTTGGTCACCAGCTGATCGAACATCCCCGGCATGCCCATTCCTCCCGGCGCACGATTCGTTGTTGAAGGTGATACAATTTGTCTGTGATACTGCACGCCGGCATTATTGACGGCAATTGATGCTGTGGCAAACTGGGCCAGTGCGATTTGCCTTCTTGCCAGTAATTCATCATCATTAATCTTTGCTAACAAATCACCCCGCTTAAAGCGATCGCCTTCCTCACCAGAGATGCTGATAATACGGCCAGGCATTTGAGCAGCTAAGACAACCGATTTATGCGCTGCAACGGTACCGCCAACAAACAGGCGATTAGCTGGAATGGAGTCCATTTTTACAGGGACAATAGATAAGGATTGCGGCTCTTGTGAAGCAACCGCACCAGAGAATAGTATCGCTAAAATCATCGATAAAAAAATGAACATAAGGCAATAAATTTTCATTTTATCCTACTCAGCACATCTGTCATGTACATCTGTCATGTATAAGTGATTAGGTCAAAGGTTCAGAATTTTCTTTAATCGTCAGGTAGTTAATTATAATCATATTACTGTGCTCAAATGAATGAGCTTAATCAATATTTAATGTAACTATTCAGCATATTATTTACAAAGAGCCTGTGGTTGCTTATTTTTATGGGCTCAACAGCAGTCATTAAGAAATATACGTTGAATAGTTACCATTTAATGGATATTTTTCTTATTCGGTGGAATATCGGCGTTCAGTGCCTGGGAAAAATTTGAATACCCCATGGTGACAGTTTCCAGTTCAGCCCCCTTAAATTCAGCATTACTGACATCAGCATGAGAAATTATACTGCCGGTAATAACAGCGTCTTCCAGATTGGCATTACTCAAATCAGCCTGGTGAAGATTGACCGATCGAGCAAAAATATTTCTCATTTGTGCATGACTAAGATTAGCCCGTTCTAAGTTGGCCTTATTAATCACGGCAAAGCCGTCTTCGTGTTTACTTTCCAGATTTGCATAACTGAGATCAGCTTTAAACATATTGGCATCGTTAAAATGACTATCTCGTAAATCAGCATGATTCAGATTGGCTTCGCGAATATTTGCACGGATAAACAAACAGTCATTAGCAATCACTTCAGTCATATTAGTTCGGTAAAAAACAGCGTGACGCATATCAGCTCTGTTTAAATTAGCCTGACTCAGGTCCGACTCACGAAAATCAACCCAATGAAGATAAGCATGAGACAAGTTGGCATGAACAAGCTTGCTATTGAGTAACATAGCAGCATGAGCATGATTATCACTGCCCATTTCTGCATGAGATAAATCAGCATTACTCAAATCTGCATCATTGAGATGAACACCAATAAGCGATGCATGCTGCAGATTCGCACCTTTCAGATTTGCCCGATTCAAGTCAGCAAAATCAAGTATGACATGATTCAGATCGGCATTTTCCAAATCAGCATCTTCCAGCCTCATTTCTCTTAGATCGGCTCCCGCCAGTGTATCAGCATCGATCGTAGCCAGAACATCGCCCGAACCAATTTTTTTTATTTCTATCATATTTTTATAGTCCTCTACTATGGCAATCGGGTAAGCCTGCTATTTTACAGGCCAGCTTACAGCCGCCACTTGAAAACAGACCTTCCAAACGCTTTCTACTGCATGGCTCATCATGAGTGATTTCCTTACCCAGCTTTTTAATAATTTCCCTTGGATCGGGGGAAATACCATATTCTAAATAATAGCCCCGCAAAAAATTAATAATAAGCCAATGACATTCTGTCAGCTCCAGGCTATGTTCCTTTGCTTTTTCTATAGCAAAATCCTTATTCCAGGCATCAAAATTGATGAGATAGCCTTTGCTGTTGAGTTCTAAAGACTCACTTTGATTTAACATACCCCTTTCCCCCTGATTTTTCATATTAGTCTTAACTTTTAATTCCTAACTTCCTATGAGTTAAAGATCTAAAAAATCATTGCTAATAACATACTGCTTCTGTGCTTCATTATCAACAATATTATTATTAGCTTCAATCATTGCACAATTTCGGGCCATTCTGGTTTGCATAGCACAGTTCCATGCCAGATTATTTTTATTATCCAGATGCCGCTGTGGAGTCAGGCAGGTTTTTGTTGCTGTCACCACAAAATGTGCAGCCTGTGATGACCAGTCGACATCACCACCACAAGCCGTGTAAGTCTTTACTGCCAGTGATTTAATCTGTTTATATATTTCTTCAAAATCACTATCAGTAGACCCGTCATTCTTTGCCGTTTTCAATGCCCTTTCAATTATAGACTCTGAGTTCAGCTGGGCAACACTTTCAATAAATTGTGCCGCTAATTTTCTTTGCTCAGCAATTGAAAGTTCTGAAAGTACCTGCTTAAAATCCTGATCATTTCTGATTGTCATGATAACCTCTCATTTCCTCTAAGCTTCAGGTCACTTTAACTTTTATCAATTCTTCACCATCCGGATCAGTCACATGAACTGCACAGGCAATGCACGGATCAAAGCTATGAATAGTACGTAAAATTTCTATCGGCTGCTTAACATCATGCAGTTGATGATTATCCTGCAAAGCGGCTTCATAGGCGCCGGGCTGTCCATTGGGATCTCGAGGGCCGGCATTCCAGGTACTGGGCACAACAGCCTGATAGTTGGCAATTTTTTGATCTTCAATGACAATCCAGTGACCTAACGCACCACGTGGTGCTTCCATAAAGCCGACACCTTGCGCCTGTTTCGGCCATGTCGAAGGTTCCCAGAGTTTTTCATTAAAAGTTTTGGTATCACCCAGTTTGATATTGGTCATTAACTGATCAAACATACCCTGCATAGCATCTACTATGATCTTGGTTTCCAATGTTCTGGCCGCTGTTCGTCCCATAGTGGAATAGAGTGCTTCAACAGGCACATCTAACTTATTCAATGTCATTCCCACCAGATCACGTGTTTGTTCATGACCTTTTGCATATAAGGTTAATACTCGGGCAAGTGGACCGACTTCCATTGGCAAGCCTTTCCAGCGTGGTGACTTAAGCCATGAATAACTGTTGTCAATATCCAGATGTTTATAGGGTGGTTTAGGACCGCTATAATTTAAATCGGTTTCACCATCATAGGGGTGCAGACCACTGTCTTTTCCACCACTATAGTCGTACCATGAGTGACTCACATATTCCTGTATCTCTTCACTATTATTTAAGTCCAGAGGATGCACGGTTGACAGATCTCGATTAAGAATAATACCTGAGGGTAAGAAGAAGCTCGCAGGATCATCCATTGATGTACCGGGCAAATCACCAAAGCACATAAAATTACCCAGGCCTTCACCCCGTTTGAACCAGTCCTTATAAAATGAGGCTATCGCCAGAGTATCCGGTACATAAACCTGATCAACAAAGGTCTTCATTTCATTAATCACATCCTGAACCTGAGACAATTTTTTAATATTTATGGCAGAATCTGAATTCAAATCAATTGCCGATGCTACCCCGCCAACCAGGAAATTAGGGTGAGGACTTTTACCACCGAAAATAGTATGTAATTTTGCCACATCACGCTGCCATGTCAGTGCTTCAAGATAATGTGACACTGCCATAAGATTTGCTTCTGGCGGTAATTTATACGCAGGGTGTCCCCAGTACGCATTAGCAAAAATACCCAGCTGACCGCCTTCAACAAAGGTTTTTAATTTCTTTTTCATATCGGCGAAATAACCCGGTGATGACTTGGGCCATTTACTAATACTTTGTGCTAATTCTGAGGTTGCTTTTGGATCGGCATCCAGTGCGGACACTACATCAACCCAGTCCAGTGCGTGCAGATGATAAAAATGCATCACGTGATCATGGGCAAATTGCGCCATGATCATTAGATTTCGGATCAACTGTGCATTGGGGGGAATGGGATAATTCAGAGCATTTTCAACCGCTCTGACTGAAGCAATACCATGAACCAGAGTACAGACACCGCAGATGCGTTGTGTAAATGCCCAGGCATCTCTCGGATCACGTCCTTTTAGAATTAATTCAATTCCCCTGACCATCGTGCCTGCGGAATAAGCCTGGGCAATTTTATCGCCATCCATTTGAGCTTCAATGCGCAGATGTCCCTCTATTCGTGTGATGGGATCAACAACAATACGTTCACTCATATTTTTTCTTCCTCTTCAAGCAAATGTTCTGCAATCAGTTCACTCAGGCCAATAACCGGTAAATCCATATTATTTTCTTCCAGTCCTTCTTCCAACACAAGTCGACAATTGGCACAGGCTGTAACCATCACCTCAACATTAATTGCTTCCAGTTGAGATTTTTTACGATTAAATACTTTGAGCCGAAGTTCATCTGCACGTTCATTTGCGCTGACACCGCCACCGCCGCCGCAACACCAGTTCATTTTTCCTTGTTCACTCATTTCGACATAATTGGAAGAAACCTGATTGAGCAAACGTCGGGGTTGTGCTTCGACACCACCTTTACGCACAATCTGACAGGGATCATGAAAGGTCAGTTTTTTATCCAGTGTGCCCGACATTTTTAAACGACCACTCTGCTGCAGTTCATCTAATAATTCTAAAATATGAACCACTTTAAAAGGATAAGTTCGGCCAATCAGGTTGGGGCCATCCCAGCGAATCGCAGTATAAGCATGACCACATTCCGGACTGATCACATATTTGACCTTTAATTTTTCAGCACCATCCACGACACGCTGCACTAATTCACGTGCAATATCACTGCTGCCAATCTGAATACCAGAATTAGTAGCTTCAAAGGCTTCTGATGATAGAGTCCAGCTCACCCTGGCCTGTTTAAATATTTTTGCCAGGGATTCGATGTACTCTGGAAAATTAATAATCTCCATGGATGAAAGCAAAGCCATATAATCAGCACCTTCAACATCAATGGGGATAGTCAGTCCGGTATCACTCTCAATATGTCCGATTTGTGCCTGCAGTGCTTTCAGGCGAATCCCCATGGGACTGCCAATTTTTATTGCCCGGGTACTGGCACCAATCAAACCTTCTGGGGCATGATCAGAGGCCACCATACCTTCGCGAACTTTGCGGATCATGCCAGAAATATCATTGCCCACAGGACAAACCATTGAACAACGACCGCAGAGAGTACAGCCGTCATAAATCAGAGGTTCCCACTCGGCTAACATTTCATCGGTTACAGGTTTTGCCAGACCCAATACTTTTTTCAGCTTGCCGAACAAAGTATATTCACTTTCCCAGATTCTGCGCAAAGGTTCGACTTTATTAATCGGTGTGTATTTGGGATCATTGGTTTCGGTATAAAACAGACAGGCTTCAGCACATAAACCGCAATGTACACAGCTGCTGAAAAATGCCGCTGTAGGCGCATCGATCTGCTCTTTCAGGA
>JAPVVU010000220.1 GCA_028571885.1 Gammaproteobacteria bacterium
ATTCAGATCGAGGGGGGGGCTATTGGCAATTAACTGGTGAATATCAAAGCCATCATCGACTCGGGGTTTCCGTATGTGGATCTCATTTTTCGTAGCAGACATACGTCTAAGATTGCTCGATATTGTTTAGTAGACTAAACTTTAGCACAGTAAATAATTTAAGGCAATATAGCTGCAAGAGTGAAAACGTGTTATTTTAGCTTTCAATAATAGAATTAAGTTGCGTTTAACATTAGAAATTGAAGGTTTATTGGATGGAAACATACGATCAGGTACTGGTTTCTTTACGACAGATTATCCGTAAAATTGATTTGTACTCTAAGAAATTAGAGCGGGAATCAGGTCTTACTGGACCACAATTGTTAGTCATGCAACATATTGTTACTCAGGATGAGATGACTTCTGGCGTTATTGCTCGTGAGATTAGCCTGAGTCAGGCAACGGTTACCTCTATCCTTGACCGCCTAGAACGTAAAGAACTGCTTAAGCGTGAACGCTGTCATTCTGACAAACGTAAAGTCATACTCTCTCTAACCAAAAAAGGCTCAAAGTCGCTCGAAAATGCACCGACCTTGATGCAGGAATCGTTTATAAATGCTTTTAATCAACTGGAGACTTGGGAGCAATCATTAATCCTCTCATCACTACAGAGACTTTCCTATATGATGAATGCGACAGATCTTGATGCAGCTCCATTACTGGACAGTACAGACGAACGAGTTATTAATAATTAAATGAAATGTAAAAGCCATAAGTAGCTAGATTATCTCGAACCACAAATGGCTGCTTTATTTATCAAGATTTAATGATAAGGATCTGAAAAATTGAGGCGTTTGAGAATTTTTATTTCCAGAGATTCCATTGTCTGCGCCTCTGCATCTTCTATATGATCATATCCTTTAAGATGTAAAATACCATGGACGACCATATGCGCCCAATGGGCCTCAATTGTTTTTTGCTGTTGTTCAGCTTCTTCAACCACAATATCATGGCAAATAATCAAATCACCTAATAAAGGCAGCTGCATTTCTGAAGGGGTGTCTAGAGACTCATCAAAGGGAAAATTTTCATAAGGAAAAGAGAGCACATTGGTGGGTTTATCCTGGTGTCGGTAGGTTCGGTTTAAAGACTGAATTTCATCTTTATCAACAATACGAATGGTCAGTTCATATTCTTCATCATTCTTTTCTGGCTGGGAATGCAGTTGAGAATCGAGTTGAGACTTTAGTTGCAAATCAGCCTGTTCTGCTTCTTTTTCCAGCACCAGGGCCTGTCGAATCCAGAACTCAATTTTCTCCTTTGTTGGGATGCTGTCCGAGGAAACCATCTGCTGCAGATCCAGATAGAGAGTAAAGTCATCATCCATCAGGTCTATTTCTTACTCTTAGAATGACTTGAATACGCTTTTTTCTTTGCTGGCTTTTTTTCCAGTGCCTGTGCAAGCAGCAGATCATTTTTTTCATAAGCATCAACAATTCGCTGTACCAGAACATGTCTGACAACATCTTTAGAATTAAAATGAGTAAAACTGATGCCTTTTACCTTTGATAAAACTTCTATTACATGTTTTAAACCAGAAGGTCTGCCTCCGGGTAAATCAATCTGGGTAATATCACCCGTAACAATCGCGGTTGAACCAAAACCAATACGGGTCAAAAACATTTTCATCTGTTCCCGTGTCGTATTTTGAGCCTCATCCAAAATAATAAAGGATTCATTGAGACTTCGGCCACGCATAAAAGCGAGTGGCGCTACTTCTATCACGTTACGTTCGATTAATTTACTCACTTTCTCAAATCCCAGCATTTCATAAAGCGCATCATACAGAGGTCTGAGATAGGGATCGATTTTCTGAGACAGATCGCCCGGCAAAAAGCCCAGGTTCTCACCCGCTTCAACCGCAGGACGCGTCAGTATGATACGCCTGACTTCATCACGCTCCAGCGCCTGTACTGCACAGGCAACGGCGAGAAATGTTTTTCCTGTGCCTGCAGGGCCAATACCAAAGCTGATATCATGCTGTAAAACACCTTTTAAATAATTTTTCTGATTTTGGCCACGAGGCTTAATTAAACTGCGGCCGGCCAAAATTGAAATATCATCCGTTTTCTCACCATTGAACTCGCTGGCATCTTCTTTTAATTTTGCTTCAATACCCGATTCCTGTAAGAACAGGTGCACCCTTTGCGGATCCAGTATGCCATCAGCACTTTCTTCATATAGGGCTTTCAATACTGATACGGCAGCATCTCTGTCCTTAGGCTTGCCTGTTATTTTAAACTGGTTGCCGCGGTTTGCGATTTGCACAGCAAGCCGCCGTTCAATCAAACGCAGGTGCTCATCCAGTTGTCCGCATAGATTTACCAGACGGTTATTATCGACTGGCTCAAGAACCAGTTGTGCTGCTGTCATATTTTTTTGGGTCATTTATATTGGTCAGTTAAATTAATAATTGCTATGAACGCTTAGCATCAGGATAATAACTTTTCCGGAAATCAATTGCCTAAAGTCATTAAGCTAATTCACCGCGCAGTGAGTTGCTATAAGCGTCTGTTATTTTTACTGGAATGATCTTGCCGATTAAATCCCGTCCCTGTGGATCAAAATTCACCACACGATTATTTTCTGTTCGACCAGCTACCTCTGCTGTATCTTTTTTCGAAATTCCGTGTACTAATACTTTTTGCACACTGCCCACCATTTGTTGTGAATACTCATGTGCAAAGTCATTGATACGAGCCTGTAATTGACTCAAGCGCTGTTTTTTAACGGCCATCGGCACATCATCCGGCAATGAAGATGCCGGTGTTCCCGGTCTGGGACTGTAGATAAAACTAAAGCTTTGATCAAAGCGAATATCTTCGATTAACTGCATGGTTGCCTGAAAATCGGTTTCAGTTTCACCAGGAAAACCAACGATAAAATCAGAAGACAAATGAATATCAGGGCGAGCTTCACGAATACGTCTGATTTTACTCTTATATTCCAGAGCAGAGTGACCACGCTTCATCATACTCAGAATCCGATCCGAACCACTTTGTACCGGCAGATGCAGAAAACTCACCAGCTCGGGCACTTCACGATAAACATCCACCAGCGAGTCAGAAAATTCATTGGGATGCGAGGTTGTATAACGAATACGCTGGATACCCTCAATTTGAGCTATATAATGGATCAGCAGTGCTAAATCAGCAATATCGCCCTCGTGAGTATCCCCCCGATAGGCATTAACATTTTGCCCCAGCAAATTAACTTCAACTACGCCCTGCCCTGCCAGAGACGCGACTTCCGCAATTACGTCATCCAGAGGACGAGAAATTTCTTCACCACGGGTGTATGGGACAACACAAAAGGTACAATATTTACTGCAGCCTTCCATAATCGACACAAATGCACTGGGGCCTTCGGCACGAGGCTCGGGCAAATTATCAAATTTTTCAATTTCAGGGAAAGAAACATCTATCACCGGTTGGTGGATTGTTGACACTTCATCCAGCATTTTCGGTAAACGATGTAAAGTCTGGGGACCAAAAACAAGATCGACATAAGGTGCTCTCTGGCGGATCAGATCACCTTCCTGACTGGCAACACAACCACCCACACCAATGACAATATTGGGGTTTAGTTCTTTAAGCTGACGGAAACGGCCGAGCAGTGAGAATACTTTTTCCTGAGCTTTTTCCCTAATAGAACAAGTATTCAGCAATAGAATATCTGCATCTTTCGGTTCCTGAACAAGAACAACACCATGAGATTCATTCAGCACATCCGCCATTTTTGCCGAGTCGTACTCGTTCATCTGGCAACCAAAGGTTTGAATATATAACTTACCGGGCATCAGGATGCATCCTCACATCTGTTAATGGACAAAAAAACAGGCTTATTGAAAATCATTCAGGTACTCTTAATTTAGCTCTCTGAATTGTAACTATTCAGCATATTATTAATAAAGAGCCTGTGGTCATTAAGAAGTGGTCATTAAGAAATATACGCTGAATAGTTATTCTGAATTTAGATAAAGAGCGGAAAAGTAACATATTTTCAGTTTTTTATCCATAATTAAGAATGTTTAGGACAATTCTTTAGGGGCAGAAAGCAGTTAAAACAGTCCTGTTAGAAATGAGTGACTTCATAACCTTTATTGCGAAATAATTGCAATAAGCCATCATCGCCTACCAGATGCAGAGCCCCCACTAATACCAGAGCAATACCTTCATTATCCATCATAGCTTCAATATGCGGCAGCCAGTTATGATTTCGTTTAACCAGCATACTTTGATACAGTTCAGGATAATCGTCAGCCATATCTTGTAAGACAATATTTTTCATTTCAAGTTCATTGCCTGCACGCCATGCTGATCTTAATGTATTAATCATTAAATCAACCTGTTTAAGCTCATTGAGAGTACTCATAATCAGCTCATTTTCATTACCCTTGCCCATATTGACAAGAAAACCCAGCTGCTCATCCAGCGTTTCAAGCGTGCCTATTGACTTGCCTTCCTGCCGGGCAAGATTCCAAAAATGTTCATCAACACCCACAGTGACCAGTCCCATGCGCTGGAATTCAATCGCAGACAGCATAAGAACCACCATACCAGGCTTCATTGTGTCAATTTGAGCCATGGGCACTTTGTCAGAAAAATAAGCAACCAGACGTTGATAAGTCTGCTTGTTTAATACATCTTTAAGTGACTTTCCCTGTGGATAGGTCATCTGCCGCAGCAATTTTTGTGCAAATTCAGGCTCTTTTGCTTTGACAATATCTGTTTCAAAAACAACTTTTTTAGAATTTGAAAAGGCTTGTGCAAATTCTTCTGGCAATGGATAGTCTTCATAGCCGAGAACATGAACAGTACCGCCAAGATACAAACGCTTATCGCCCTTGCTTATTTGCCAAAGCGAAGTCTGAGCTGATACCGATACTGAAAAAACCAGTAATATTAAAGAAAGTAAGCAGGTGCTTAAAATTGATACACAAGATTTCATATTACTCTTCCACCTACGCCAATAGCAGCATATGATTAGCTAAAAATTAGTAACTATATTAGTGACTATTAGCAGCTATATTAAACGGTTCATCACAAAAATGCATACTTTTCCATGTGCCAGCAAAACCACCGAAGCTGTCATTTAAAAAGAATGGTGGGGCGTTCAAAATGTGGTGCTAAAAATGGATAATTGGATGGTATGGTTGGCTTTTCTGGGGACGCTTCAAGTACATCCCTGTAACGCTTATCCTCGGCGTCCTGCCTCGAAATACCCCTGAAAAGCCAACCATACCATCCAACCCTCCTGGCCGCATCACATTTCTCACTTTAGGTGAAAAAGCAAAATCAAAAGAAGAACGAATTCGAACTCAGGCTCTGGCTTTATTCCTAGCCTTTGATTTTGAACTTTCTCTTGATTTTTTACACAAGAGAGAAACGTGATGTCGTTAAGAAGGTGGAGAGGCGTGGTTGGCTTTGCTGTGGACGCTTCAAGTACGTCCATGTAGCGCTTATCCTCGGCGTCCTGCCTCGAAATACCACTGC
>JAPVVU010000221.1 GCA_028571885.1 Gammaproteobacteria bacterium
TGCCCGATTCTGGAACTTTTTGCTGTTACGAGTCATCCAGAATAAAGACATTCTGGGATTGGTTGGATAACTGGTTGACAATGCATCGATAATTCCTAAAACATGGCGTAAACGTTCTGTGACTTCTTCTGTTTCTGGAAATGCCTGTGAATTGCGATACAGGGACAGATGACGTACTTTTACATTGTCAGGCAAGGCCATGACAGATAAAATCTGTTCCCCGCCAAGTTTCCAGTCATCAAGAGCATGCATGACAGCCTGAGTTAATTCTATGTTATGATCGTTCTGGGTTGCATTGTGCATATATATTTAACTATTTTTAAAAATAATCCCTAGTAATTTACTTGGTTATTATTGTATCATTAGCCAGCTTATATTCCTAGTACCCTTATTTATTAACTGTAAAAGAGAGAAATATATGTCCGATAAAGTTGGTTTCCTTTTAGAAGGTCAGGAAGTCTTAACTTATGATCGTTCACAGGTTTTACCTGATAAACAACGTGAATATCTTGATATTATTGATGCCCAGATGAATGAAGGTTTTGTTTTGAGTGATCAGAAAGTAGAGAATCCCAATTTACAGCAAAAAACACAATTTGTTGCTTTAAATCTGGTTCAAGCCCTGTTAAAAGAGGATGATAATACGGCGATTATCATGTTTACTTATCTGGTTAATCGCATGCCGGAACTTAAGCAAGCAAAAGCGAAAACTAAAACTTCTGAATCGGGTGACCAGATTGGTGTGGAGTTTGTTTTTGATGAGGTGAAAGCAGAAGGTCAGAAAATTGAATTTCGTCCCGATCACAAATTACATTAAAGTCTAATTCCTAAAACAATAAACCGATAGAAATATTTATGTCTCTTATTTTTTCATCCCATCCCGGTGCTAGAGAAAGACATCTGCAGCGCCAATATAAAAATCCACTTTTTGCTATTGAGCAGCGAGAATTTAATGAACAAAGGCTCTCAGGGGCTCGTTATATGGATGAAAAAGAACAGGATGAATTTCTCCAGACTTTCCATGATTTACTGAGTAAAGTTGCTGAACTTAAACCTAATGAGGGCAGTGAAATTATGCTGGATTTAAAATCACAACTCGATCAAAGTTATGAGCAATGCAGTGGTTTAATGGGAGAGCATAGCAATGAACAAGCAGCCATTGTTAAATTAGTGGCTGTGATAATGAGTTCAATCCGGCTTGGTGCTGAGGGTGATGCAGAAGCCGAGCAGAACTTAAAAGAAGAAGAATTAGCCCGCAATAGCCATTTTCAATTACTGCAATTTCCACTGATTGCTGATTTGCTTAGACCCCGCTCACCTATTGCCCAGGATCAGCTTGTGCCTACTTTATTGACGGAGTCAGAAAATGCTGTCAGGGCAGCATTTCAATTATTTGACAAAGACCATCAGACGCTAATTTGCCAACAGGCCGGACAGCTGTTAGAACTCACAGAGGCGGAGTCAACGAAACAGGAAAAACAGCAATTGTCAGAAGCCCGGAAAAAGCTGGTGCTGATGACTGAATTGTCAGGACTTTAAAACGTTTGTCTCCACAACACCCAAGTAGTCATTCTGTTATTGAACAAGGCTTGAATCAAGCCTTGTTTGACCCAATCTATTGAAAAATATCATCAGGATTATAAAAGCATAAAGCTGAAAATATGTTTTTCAGCTGAATGTTTAGATTTTAAAGGAAAGCGTTAAAATGAGCCAGGTAAGTGAAGACAAACAGGATTTTATTGAAACCTCTGATGCTAAGGAATCACGTGAATTTCTTGCTGCAAAAGTGGTTGAACTGACGGAACAATTAGAAAAATTACCAGCGGTTGTTGAACCAATGGAAAGAGCCAGGCTCTTGCTGGATCTGGCGAATGCAGAGCTGGGTATGACTCAAATGAGTGATGTCTGGAATCATGCAAAAGCAGCTTTTGATGTTTGTATTGCCCATGAAGAGTGGCAGTTAGCGATAGAAGCCTGTGATATGCTGTATCAAACAGAATTACCCTCCTCAATTGTTGCGCTTGGCCATGGTGTCTGGCTGTCAGTGACTTATCCTGTTGAGCCGGAATATAGTATTAATATGCTCAACAATGTGATAACTGAGACAACGGATGATGCTGATGGTGCAGCGCTTGCTGCCATTACTGCACATTTCATTGTTGATCAGCGTACTGAAGGTAAAAAACGCGATGATTTAAAAGTCCTCACATCAAATATGCTGGCCAAAGTGGCGCTGCGCCATAGTAAGGTGGAAACCCAGATAGGACTGGACGTCTGGATGGATAAGCTGGATTTAAGAGATCCTGATGTCTTTTTACCCCGCATGGGTATGGTCGTGGGTGCGATTGTTGGTGAAGATAACTGGTGGTTTGATAGAGCTGCATTAAAAGCAAAAATCCCACAATAAAGCTGCAAGTCGTCAGTTATCAATCTTATAATTGACGACTTACAACTTACAACTAATCTGTTATTTCATCGCCATGAAATGTGCTTTCAAAATGCAAATTCTGGCTTTTTACACCATGGGCAATTAATAAGGGTTTCAGCAAATGGTTTAAATGTCCGGGTGCAGCAATATATAAATCAAAATTCATCAAATGACTGTGCTCATTATGAATATGCTGCATTAGAGATTCTGCAATGACACCAGTTTTAGCTTCACACATAATGCGAGTATAAGTGAAATTATCTAACGCATCATTCCATGAACGGCATAAATTATCTAAATAGTGGTTCTCTACTTTTGTCGTCATCCAATACAGATGAATAGTGTCAGCCTGTTCCAGAGACATGGCATGCTCTATCAGACTTTTTATAGGAGCAAAGCCCGTATCCCATGCGACAAAAATTAATGAATTGGGTGAATCCTCATCAAGAACGAAATGACCATGCGGCCCGCTAAGCGTAAAACTATCATTGTTTTTCAGTTGACTTCTAATCGCTTTGGCAAGGGGCTCATCTGTCTGGATGGGAATGTGAAATTCTAAATTGGCTGGTTCACAGGGACAGCTGGCAATCGAATATTCAGCAATAAGAGGCTGCTTATTTTCTTCTGGATGATTCTCATTTATTTGAGTATTAAGGCTTAATTCAACGTGCTGACCAGCAAGAAATCTTAGTCGCTGGCTGCGGGGTGTTTTTAGTGTTAAGACTATGACGTTATCGTTGATTGTTTGGGTTTTTTTAACTTTAGCGGTAATTGTTTGTAATGGGATATCATCCGCAGAGACTGCTTCTTCTGTTTCCAGTGTGATATCAGTTGTAGCGGTGTTAGAACAAGTGAGAATGTAGCCCTGACTCTTTTCGCTTTCAGAAAAGACATAGTCCTGATGAGCGGTTCTTTCCACTTGACCTGACAGCAGCCTGGCTTTACATTTACCGCATTTACCATTATTACAGCCATAATCAACGGCTAAACCAGAACGCAGGGCGGATTCTAATAAGGTTTCAGATTTATCTGAAATGAAATCATGACGACTGGGTAATAAGCGGACATGAGGCAGCATAAACTGCTTTATCTGGTGTTCCAGATTGACAATTGGGGTTGTTAATTTTTCTTCGTCCAGATTTTTGACGGCTGTATTGAACCATGTTTTAATTTCATTGAAAGTATCTTCATGTGCGGTATTGATTTTTAATTCCATGAATTTTTGTTTCATACTATCAATAAGCTCTTCCATGTGATCAGCACGGTTTCTTTCATCAGCAAGTTCTTTATTTATTTTGACCAGACGACGAGTCAATGCATCCACATGAGAACCTTCGCGTTCACTTTGAGCCATCTTATGCACAGCGTCCTGCATAAATTTTTCCATTTTTTCCAGCATCGTATTATCTTCATAGGCGGCTTCTGGAAAGGCTTTTTTTAAATCGGAAAGTACTACGGTGCCTTCCATCACTGTTAGTTTGTTGGCCTGAATTTTTTTCTGGATATCACCACGTTTGACACCAATAAGACGTGCAGCCTGAGAAAGAGATAAATGACGATCCATTGCTAGTTCCTTTTGTGTATTTAAAGTTATTGGTAGTTATTGATAGTTATTTAAAGTAATTGTTTGATCTCTGATGAAGGCTTACCATATAAATAACCCTGAGCGTAGTTAAAACCAAGATGTTTGATTTTCTCATTCAATTCTTCTGTTTCAATGCCTTCTGCAACGATTAGATGACCTGTTTCAGCAATCATTTTAACCAGGTGACGGATAATGCTGAATTGTTTATCATCTTCAAGCTGTCTGATGAGTGTGATGTCAAATTTGACAATATCGACTGGCATCGTTGATAAGTAACTAATGGAAGAATAGCCGCTGCCAAAATCATCGAGTGCAATAAGAAAGCCCAATTTTTTAAGCTTGTTAATATTGTCGGTTGCATGGTTGATATTGGTGATTAAGGTGGTTTCTGTAATTTCTAAAATAATCTTATACTGTGATAAATAAGGAACAAAAATGGACAGTTGTTCAATTATGCTGGTATTAATAATAGAAGGCCCGGAAACATTGACAGAAACGCCTGTTCTTGCGGGTAAAATACCATATTTAAGGTCTTGGGCTATTTTTTTGAAAATAACCGCATCCAGTTCATAGTCCAGTTTTCTCGCTTCAATGAGCGGAAAAATTTTTCCAGGAGGAATAATTTCATCATTATTCTTTATTCTGAGCAGGGCTTCATAGTACTCTGCCTTACCATCCTTGAGATTGATAATGGGTTGGTAAAACATAGTGATATTATTACCTGTCTCAATGGCATTAAAAACAATGTTATTAATTTTGCTGGAGAGTATTGTGGTGGAAATGTTTTTAATTTTGTCAGAATAAGTGACGATATGGGACTGTCCGGGTTTCTTTGCGGAATAAACGGCAATATCCGCCTGCCACAGTAGTTTAGAAATACTGGCAGGATTATTTATATCATTATGAGCAACACCAATGCTGGCCCGGACAGGCTCTTTTATACCCTGCTGAGCAAAGGATATTTTGCTGATAGCTATTTGGCATCGCTGAGCGATATAGACCGCATCTTCTGGTTTGCAGTTATACAAGATAGCGGCAAATTCATCGCCGCCAATACGATATGTTTGTTCACCCTCACGTAATACTTTTTGTATAGCAAAGGCAATTTTTTTTAAAACTTCATCACCAACGGGATGACCATAACTATCATTAATGCTTTTGAACTGGTTGATGTCAAACAGGAGCATAGAGACCTGAGTTCGACTTTTAGAAAATAGTTTATCAATATCAGCCCAATTTTTTTCAAAAGCTCTGCGGTTTAAGACACCGGTTAAGGCATCATGATGGGCCATTTCCCAGAGCTCCTGATTTTTTTCATCGAGATTAGAATAAACGAGCTGGAGTTTTTTCTGGTATTGGCTTAATGAATGCCTTACATTCTCTAACTCATGGATATGAAACTGTATATTTAATTCCTGACTGAGCTGCAGTTCAGGCTGGTTTTTTAAGGTATCAATATAAGCTGATACTTGTCGTAATGGACGAGACAGAAAATGACTGATAAGAAA
>JAPVVU010000222.1 GCA_028571885.1 Gammaproteobacteria bacterium
GAAAAGAAACCTGAGTATCAAATACATCGCCGACATATTGATATTGTGAATAGGCCGCATGATTCCAGCGACTATCTTCTGAATAATCAGAGCTGCTGTCTATTTTGTCCTTTTTATAGTCCAGGCCGAGGGTTAATAAATCATACTCCCGGAGAGCAATATCATTTTGCCAATTAATGAGATCAGTTTTGGTGTTAAAACGTGTTTTTGAGCTGTTTTCTGCTAACTTGTTATACTGCTTATCATAACTGCGACTGATTTTTACCTGTGTGTTCCAGTCTTTGGTTGCCTGATAATCAATCGTGCCGCTTGTTATCTGTTCAGTAAACTCAGTTCGTGTGTCTTTATAGCCATAGCCATCGAATTCATTTTCACCCTGGCTGCGTAAAAACAGCCCCGATAATTTCAATGAATCATTGAGTCTGTGGCTGCCGTTTAAGGAAAGAGAATAATTTTTATAACCATCATCATCTTGATCAGCAGGATTGGGGGTTGGTGCAGGCCAGCCTGTTTTATAACCATAAAAATCATAGCCGTCGGTATTGAAAATGGATACACCGCCAGAAAAATGAGAGCTGTCATTGCCGTCTGAATAACTGGCTGTCATTTCTTTGGTATTATCAGAACCATAACCTGCGCTGGCAGTTATCTTTTTTTCACCGGATTTTTTGCTGAAAATCTGAATCACTCCGCCAATGGCATCAGAACCGTAAAGACTGGAACGCGGACCACGTACCACTTCGATACGTTCAATTTGTGAAACGGGGATATACTGGATAGACGTTTGACCGCTCGTTGCAGAACCAACAGGTACACCATCGATGAGATAAAGTATGTGATCAACATTGGTTCCTCTCATTGATAAACCGGCATTACTGCCCCGGCCGCCGTTACTGGTAAAACTGATGCCCGGCGTGGTCCTCAATATGTCGCTAATAGAAGTTGCCTGAGAACGCTCAATATCTTCTCTGGTGATAATAGTGACTGGTGCTAATGTTTCATCAACAGTATTGGCAGTACGAGTTGCGGTAACAATAATTTGCGGAATATCTGCTGATTGCTCTGCCTGAACAATAATCGGGTAGAAACAAGTTGCCACAACTGATGCCGTAATGGCAATAGGTAGTTTTTTAATCATGTCGATCCTTTGAACACACACCCCGTGTGTATGAAAAATTTGAATTTAATGCGGGGCAACCAAAGTTGGGTATAATAGTTGGGTAATACTTTGTGTGTAACAAGAGGATCAGGGAAGCCGGACAGCGGATTTATATGCTTAACGAACTAATGGCATTCTGACCCGTTGCACGCCCACCGCATAGCTTAAGGTTATTTTCATGGCAGGTCTCCGGGCTTATGAAGGACAGGTGAATTTAGAAAATCACTTTGTGAGCGATAATTCCTTCCCATATGAGTCAGTATCAAGATACTTTCATACAGTGGATTTACTATCGTACAATCAATTACCGTTGCGGGGGCAGCGTTGAAATTTAATCAACTTCCCAGTTTTATCTCTTATAAAAAAGAGATAAAACACCACAAAAATTTCGCACATTTTAGGTATTAGCAAAATAACTGTCAAGTGATTTTCTGCTGTTTGTCAAAGATAAAACATAAAAGTAACATTAATAATGCTTTCTAACTATTTGTTTTTTTTGTGTATTATCTGACTGAAAATCTATCTATTTAAAAAAAAGTAAAACGGCCACTTTTCGTCGCTCACTGGTGAGGATATTAAAAGTGCGGGATGCTGCACCCGTATCCATGAAATCAATAGAAAGCTTGTTATTCGCGATATACTGGAGAATGGATTTATCGGGGAATTTGGAGCTTTGGCCTGTACCAATCAGAAAAATATCAGCATCCTGCTCAAGTAATTTATTAATGCAATTTTCATCAAACTCGTTAAAAGTTGAGGGTAAGTCTCTGGATTCAATCAGTTCTTTATAAATAAGTGTTGTTGAGGTGATCTCAAGCAAATTATCTCTGGTAGAAGAATTTGAATGAATATTTTTATTGGGTTTGATAAGTTTTGCACTGTGTTCATCGTAGGAATGAAATGAATAGGCATTTTCTATGTTTTCAAGCTGTAACATGATTATGTCCTTTTAGAGCGATGACTTTTCAAAGAATTGTTAGAAATGATAAAAAGTGATTTTAGGGCTATTTTGATAAAATTAATAGCTTAATATATCGAATTTATGATGCTTTGAGCTGAAATGTGAAAAAAAACAGTAAAAAGTGCCTTTAGAGATTGACAGCGACCCTCTGGGTAAGTATTTTGACATGTTTTATTATTAAAACCTGAACCAGAATGAAATTCTGGCATTGAGACGTTTTTTTAAATCCTTAATGATCGGTTCTCAGGTGTTTGACGAGGCTATACTTTTGAACGACGATTTCCAGCGGATTAAACGTTTACCCCCCTATGTTTTCAATATTGTTAACGAGTTGAAAGCAAAAGCACGAGCCCGCGGTGAAGATATCATCGATTTTGGCATGGGGAATCCAGATCAGCCGACACCCAAACATATTGTTGATAAAATGGTAGAGGCGACTCAGCGAAATGATACCCATCGTTATTCGGTGTCTCGTGGTATACCCAGGCTGCGCAAAGCCATTTGTAACTGGTATAAACGCAGTTATGACGTTGATCTTGACCCGGAATCAGAGGCAATTGTTACTATTGGCTCTAAAGAGGGTCTGGCACATCTTGCTCTGGCAACGGTAGGCCCCGGTGATGCTGTTTTGGTGCCTAATCCATCCTATCCTATTCATCCCTATGGTTTTGTTATTGCCGGGGCGGATATTCGCCATGTGCCCATGACACCGAATGCTGATTTTTTTGCGGAATTAGAAAAGGCCATAAAAGATTCCTGGCCTAAACCCAAAATGCTGGTGCTCAATTTTCCCGGAAATCCAACCACACAATGTGTTGAATTAGAATTCTTTGAAAAAATAGTAAAAATTGCTCGTGAACACAGTATATGGATTGTGCATGATATTGCTTATGCTGAAATTGTTTTTGATGGCTATAAAGCACCTTCAATTCTGCAGGTTCCCGGTGCCAAAGATATCGCTGTAGAATTTTACTCTCTCTCTAAAACCTACAACATGCCGGGCTGGCGGGTTGGTTTTATGTGTGGTAATCCCACTCTGGTTGCGGCATTGACCCGTATAAAGTCTTATCTTGATTATGGCATGTTTACACCTATTCAGGTGGCTGCTATTCAGGCGCTGGATGGTCCTCAGGAGTGTGTGAAAGAAATTCGTGATATGTATCAGGCTCGCCGGGATGTTCTCTGTGCAGGTCTGGATTCGATTGGCTGGATTGTTGAAAAACCCAAAGCCACAATGTTTCTCTGGGCGCCGATTCCTGATGAATATAAAGAAATGGGTTCATTGGAGTTTTCTAAGAAACTACTGAATGAAGCAAAAGTGGCGGTTTCTCCCGGTATAGGCTTTGGTGAATATGGCGATGACCATGTGCGTTTTAGTCTGATTGAAAATGAGCATCGCACTCGCCAGGCGATGCGTTGTTTACGGGAAATGTTCAAAAAAGATGGTGTGGGTATCTTTAAGGAATAAGTTTTAAGGAATAAGTAATGAAACTTTTTCTTAATTTCAGGTAAAGCTTTGTTATAATACCTGCGCAAAAAATTGTAATGCTATGATCGATAACAGCATGATTAATAACTGAATGGAGAATCTATTGGAACCAGTTAAGGTAGGCTTATTAGGCCTGGGTACAGTCGGCGGCGGCACTGTTAATGTTCTGCAGCGCAATGCAGAAGAAATTTCTCGTCGTGCTGGACGGGGTATTATTGTCAGTCATGCCTCTGCACGTGATATTAACAAGCCTCGTATCTGTAAAACAGATGGTATTCAATTAACAGAAAATCCTCTTGATGTAGTGACTGATCCTGAGATTTCTATTGTCGTTGAATTAATTGGTGGTGATACTCTGGCGCGTGAACTGGTGCTTAAAGCCATTGCCAATGGTAAACACGTGGTAACAGCCAATAAAGCATTAATTGCCAAGCATGGTAATGAAATATTCTCTGCGGCACAAAAGCAGGGCGTTATGGTTGCTTTTGAAGCAGCAGTTGCCGGCGGTATTCCAATTATTAAAGCAATTCGAGAAGGCCTTGCGGGTAATCAAATTGAATGGCTGGCGGGTATTATTAATGGCACGGGTAATTTTATTCTGACTGAAATGCGTGACAAACAACGTGATTTTGATTCAGTTCTGGCAGAGGCTCAACGTCTGGGTTATGCAGAAGCTGATCCCACATTTGATGTTGAAGGCATTGATGCGGCACATAAGTTGACAATTTTAGCCTCAATTGCGTTTGGAATTCCTCTGCAATTTGAAAAAGTTTATACCGAAGGTATCAGTAAAATTACTGGTGAAGATGTTGATTATGCCAGTGAGCTGGGTTTTACCATCAAGCACCTGGGATTATCACGTCGTACTGATAAAGGTGTCGAATTACGAGTCCATCCCACGTTAATACCTAAGCGACGCTTAATTGCAAATGTTGATGGTGTAATGAATGCTGTTCTGGTTAAGGGAGATGCCGTAGGGCCTACACTGTACTATGGTGCCGGTGCCGGTGCTGAACCAACGGCTTCTGCTGTGGTCGGTGATATTGTGGATGTGGTTCGAGTGCTGACGTCTGACCCGGAAAATCGTGTGCCTCATCTGGCTTTCCAGCCTGAGTCACTGTCTGATCTGCCTATTTTGCCGATTGATGAGGTTGAAACTGCCTATTATCTGCGTATTTCAGCTTCGGATGAGACGGGTGTTCTGGCCAATATTACAACAATACTGGCTGATAATGGTATTAGCATTGATTCAATGTTACAAAAAGAACATGCATCAGATAAAGCAACTATCATCATTATCACGCATACCACGATTGAAAAAAATATGAATGAAGCGATTGCAAAAATTAATGCTTTAGAAGCAGTTAATAACGATGTGGTGCGTATTCGTTTAGAACATCTGGATGCTGATTAACATTTTTTTGTTTTTCTCCTTTTAGCCGTATTTTAGCAGTAGTTATGAAGCAAATTACCACGTCGCTTACCTTTATTGTTCCGGGTCTTCTTGACCCGGTTCCTTATCTCGATCAATTACCGGCCAAAGATCTTCCTGAACTGCCAGTATTCTCAAAAATGTTATCGAGAGGCAAGTTTTTCACGCCTGATTTTTTGGATAATAGCGTTAATAATTTATATCGCTGTTTAATGAAAGAATTTATTTCAATAAACGATTGTGTTGATATCGATTCGGATCCACCGGTAGCCAGTCTTTCCTATTTCTTTGATAATAAAAATTTATCTGATGCTGAGCTGTTACATGGTGATGTTAGTCTTGATGAATCCCTTATAAACTCACTTGAAGATAAGTGGATAATGAGAGCTGATCCCAGTTTTATGGCAGCTGATCGTGATCAGCTTGTTTTGGCTCAAACAAGTTTTACAGACGTAACAATTGAAGAAGC
>JAPVVU010000223.1 GCA_028571885.1 Gammaproteobacteria bacterium
GCCAATGGCAAAAAGGCGATGATGTAACAATGTTTCTGGATCGAGCGGTAGAAGAGCTGAACTCAGAAACTGTTTAAGAGAAGTTGTAAGTTATAAGTTTTAAGTCTTAAGTCCAAAGAAAAATCAAGAGAATTTTTTGGATATGGTTGATTCTATGTGGTTTTTTCCTGCTTTTGACTTATAAATTACGACTTACAACTTACGACTTATAACTTAAGACTTCTTTAAAATCCTTGTCCGTGCCCGTTTAACTGCAGCGCGCACCTGTTCAGGTGCTGTCCCGCCCAGATGGTTTCGAGCTGAAACAGAGCCTTCCAATGTTAGTACATCAAAGACATCAGCCTGAATTTTCCCGGAAAATGTCTGCAGCTCCTGCAAAGATAATTCTGCCAGATCGCGTTTGCTATCGACACCCAGACGAACAGCCTTACCAACGACATCGTGGGCATCACGAAAAGGTACCCCTGCACGCACCAGATAATCGGCTAAATCAGTGGCGGTTGAAAAACCACGTATTGCCGCTTCTCGCATGGCTTCCTTATTCACAGTGACATGCTGCATCATATCGGCATAAACTTTCAGGGAGCCTTTCAGCGTATCAACGGTGTCAAATAAGGGTTCTTTATCTTCCTGATTATCTTTGTTATAGGCAAGCGGCTGGCCTTTCATCAAGGTCAGAAGACTAATAAGGTTGCCATTGACCCGGCCCGTTTTACCGCGCACTAACTCGGGCACATCCGGGTTCTTTTTCTGCGGCATAATCGATGAGCCAGTACAGAAGCTGTCACTGAGTTCAACAAAGTTGAACTGTGCAGAGACCCATAAAACTAACTCCTCAGAGAAACGTGATAAATGAGTCATTAACAAAGCCGCAGAGGCCGTTAATTCAATGGCAAAATCACGGTCACTGACCGCATCGAGTGAATTTTCACAGATACCTTCAAAACCCAATTCACGGGCAGTAAAGGCGCGATCAATCGGGTAAGTTGTACCAGCCAGAGCGGCAGCACCCAGGGGCATAATATTGACACGTTTACGGCAATCAATAAAACGACTGCGATCACGTTCAAGACTTTCAAACCAGGCCAGCATATGATGACCAAAAGTCACCGGCTGAGCAGTTTGCAGATGAGTGAATCCGGGCATAATAGTGTCCGCTTCTTTCTCTGCCAGATCAATTAAAGCCATTTGCAGGCGTTTTAGTTCACTGACAATCTGATCAATCTCATCGCGTAAATAAAGACGAATATCTGTGGCTACCTGATCATTTCTGGAGCGGCCGGTATGCAGCTTCTTGCCTGTGACACCAATCAAGTCAGTAAGAGCCGCTTCAATATTCATATGAACATCTTCAAGCCTGATAGACCAATTGAATTCACCAGCCTCAATGGTTGACTTTATCTGAGCTAAACCATCAATAATTTGATCACGCTCATCTTCAGTGAGCACGCCGACATGCGACAACATTTTTGCATGGGCCACAGAGCCGGCAATATCCTGCTGATACATACGTTGATCGAAAGTGACAGAAGCAGTAAAAGCTTCCACAAAGGCATCAGTTGGTTCAGTAAAACGGCCATTCCAGGGTTTTTCTGCCTGTTGTGTCTTACTGGAAGTATCAGTAGAGGTCTTCTTTGAGGTATTCTTTGGGGTATTAGTGGTGTCAGACATAGTGATTCATTGGTCCGTTATAAAGCATTAGCGCTAAGTTAGAAAAGGGCTATTATAAACTGAAATTCAATAAAATAATCATAAAATCATCAATTTATGTCTCTTTTCACAGACTTTTTATAGTCTGTGTACTAAGCTGGTCAGTAATTCCATACATTAAACCTTAAGAATTCTGTCTAAATCGTCTTTCTGTTCACAAGTATACCGGGGAAAAGAAAAAGACTGAATTAATGGATGCACTCATAGCAGAATGTCGACAATAAAAAACGATTCAAAACTGAATACAAAAAAGCAGATTAAAAACAGCAGTGAACAAAACTCATTGTTTCTGCCGGATTTTTGTTCCTTAAGGATGGTTTTCGCTGTTGTCATTATTGGTCAATTACTGGCATTTGTTTTGACTCTGGCACCGTTGAGAATGGATCAGCAGCTATGGAATGATTTAGCACTGATCTCTCTTTTTATTCAATGGAATGGATTAATGTGCAGTGCAGTCCTGTGCCTGTTAAGACCCGTTTTTAAACATTATTCCAACCAGTTTGTTGCGTTGAGCAGTTATCTTGCCCTGCTGTTAATGATTACTTTTCTCAGTGAACTGACATTCTATATTATGGAAATTTATTATCTTACAGACATAATATCTTCAGCGTCACATTGGGAATTTTTAATACATAACTTGCTTATCGGCGGCATTATCAGTGCTCTGGCATTACATTATTTTTATGTCCAACATCAGTGGCGAATAAAAATACAGGCGGAAAGTTGTACCAAACTACAATTGTTACAAGCCAGAATACGACCTCATTTTCTTTTTAACAGTATGAATACGATTGCCAGCCTGACACGAACACGCCCTGAGGTTGCTGAACGTATTACGGAAGATCTGGCTGAATTATTTCGCATGCTGTTCAGAGATGATCATGAAATGATTGCCTGGGCCAGGGAACTTTCACTCAGTGAGCATTATATTGATATTGAAAAACAACGTCTGGGTGAGCGATTAACTATCCGCTGGGAAGTTGCAGCAATACCTGATGATGCGATGATCCCCGCATTATTGCTTCAGCCCTTACTTGAAAATGCGATATTTCATGGCATTGAACCAGAGATAAATGGCGGCAGCATTACCGTCACAGGTGAATTTGACAAAACTCAGCTGAAAATTACAGTGCAAAATACTAATAGCAAAAATTTAGTCCATCGCCAGGGCAATAAGATGGCATTGGCAAATATTGAGGAACGGCTGGAAGTGCATTTTCATGGCAAAGCGTCAATCATCTGTCACGAAGAAAATGATATTTATTTTGCTGTTGTAAGCATGCCGTATCAAACAAAAAATGACATGTGAAAACTAATACTGAAACTAGCACCTAAAATAACACCAAAACTAATACCTGAAAGATATGAAAATTCTAATTGTTGATGATGAACCTCTGGCACGGGAACGACTGCTCTCTCTGCTCAAAGAAATTAACGGAGGCTATCAATTAATTGAAGCAAGCAATGGCCTTGAAGCGATTGAACAGGTGAATCAGGAAGAACCTGATATTGTTCTAATGGATATTCGGATGCCCGGCATGAATGGTTTGGAAGCCACTCAGCATCTAATGATCATTGATAAGCCCCCTGCAATTATTTTTACTACAGCGTATGATGAATATGCTCTACAGGCATTTGAGTCTCAGGCTGTTGACTATTTACTCAAACCCATTCGCAAAGAACGGCTGGAAAAAGCGCTGAGCAATTGCAGTAAGCTCAATAAACTTCAACTGGAACAATTGGGTAGGCAAAATAAGGAAGTATCCTACAGAACTCATATCAGTGCGCAGATAAGAGGCACAATACTGCTCGTGCCAATAAAAGATATCTGCTGTTTCTTAGCCGATCACAAATACATTACAATTAAATACCGCAAAGCGGGTGAGATTGCCGAGACTATTATTGAAGACACGCTTAAGTCTCTGGAAGAAGAATTTGCCAACATCTTCTTACGCATACACCGAAATGCCCTGATCCGAAAGGATAAAATAGAAGCCCTGCAAAAACAGGAAGACGGCCGTGTCTTGCTCAAATTAAAAGATCTCCCCGAGGGTATTGAAGTAAGCCGTCGTCATTTATCCAATGTGCGTAAATTAATGAAGTCCTGATCATCTTCTGAGCGGTAAGGATCGCTACCTGCTCAACCTGCCTAAACACAGTTTATTCTTTCTATTCACCTTATTAAGGATTTAGAAAGTTTAACACTGATGTGAAATTCAACTCTGAAATATTATAGCTATTGATGAATCAATAAATGCTCCGTTAGTGCATGTGCATAATTTGTTAAACAATTGTGACATTTTCGTGATAACTTTTAGAGAAAAAAGAATAATAATAAAAACTCATTTTAATTATCGGTTGTAATACAAGGAGAATACGATGAGTTTTAAATTAAAAATACTGTCAGATAGCATCAAAGCGTCAGTGTTAATGGCGTCGTTAGCTTTACCATTGACTGCACAGGCTAAGGATATTTCTGTAACAATAACCAATTTAACCAATGGAATTTATTTTACACCACTATTGGTTGCTGCGCACAGCAATAAAGTTGATTTTTACAACCTGGGTGAGGAAGCCAGTGAGGAGCTGCAAGCTATGGCTGAAGGCGGCGATATAAGTGGCTTAAGTGCAGTTGCCAGTGCATATAATGCAGATATAGTAGAAAACCCTGCCGGGGGTCTATTGGCTCCGGGACATTCAGCGACCGCTGAATTTAATGACATACATCACAAAAATAAATACCTGTCTGTAACAGCCATGTTGTTACCAACCAATGATGCTTTTGTCGGTGCGGATGCCATAAAAATTCCTAAAAAGAAGGGGACTTATACGTATTATTTAAATGCTTATGATGCCGGCACAGAAGCCAATAATGAGATTATTAATGGTGGTGGTGCACCCAATACTCCGGGTATCCCTGCAGCACCTGGTGGTGATGGCGGTACTGGCGCAACAGGAGTAACTACAGAAGAAGCCAACCAAACTGTGCATGTTCATCGAGGTGTATTGGGTGATGACTCTGCAACAGATGGCGTGAGTGATTTGGATCGTACTATTCATCACTGGTTAAATCCCGTTGTGAAAATGGAAATAACGGTAGGTTGTGATAAGCATCGTAACTATGGTAAGAAATGTCGGTAAAAAAGGTCGTTGAACAAGTGTCACTTCACTAATTCATTCTCCTGTCAGAGAGTGAATTAGTGATAGATAAAATCGAAGTTAAGAACATTCAATTGCCACTGGTTAGCCATTAAATTAATGAACACTAATTAACCTGAATACTGGATAAGGAATTAAAAAATATTGATACTAAATTATTAATTCATATTTTGTTAACCATGTAACCCACTCCACGTATTGTTTTAATGAAGTTGCAACCAATTTTTTTTCGTAAGTGATGAATATGAACCTCTAGAACATTACTATTGATTTCTTCACTTAAGCTATACAAATGAGATTCCAAATGAATACGTGTCTGTATTCTACCTGCATTCTGCATTAGCGTCTTGAGTAATATATATTCAGTTTTAGATAGTCGTTCTTCGTGATCATTAACCTTAACCAGTCGGTTTTTTGCATCAAGAGAAATTGGGCCAACTATAATATTGTCGGATTTAGCCGAAAAAGAAAGATCATCTTTAACTAAAATCTTCTGCATATAAAGTTGGCCCTGTTTGGTATGAATATTCACAGAAGTAAAAAGAATAACACTTCAACCAGGTCACAAAAGGTGAATAAGTTGAGGCGTTAGAACGATTCTTTGACTGCATAATAACCTTTTGGAATATATGTAATAA